>CAYQFC010000164.1:0-2787 GCA_964416585.1 uncultured Aliarcobacter sp. | reverse complement strand
CTATTTTGGCTGAAAATATGAGAAGAGAAGGTTTTGAGTTCTGTATTGGAAGACCTGAGGTTATTATTAGAGAAGAAAATGGTGTAAGAATGGAGCCATTTGAACACCTTGTAATTGATACTCCAGATGAGTTTAGCGGAGCTATTATTGAAAAACTTGGAAAAAGAAAAGCAGTTATGACAAATATGGTTCCAATGGGTGAAGGTTTTACAAGATTGGAGTTTGAAATTCCAGCACGTGGATTAATTGGTATTAGAACAGAGTTTTTAACTGAAACTAGAGGTGAAGGTGTTATGAACCACTCATTTTTAGAGTTTAGACCATATAGTGGAACAGTTGAAAGTAGAAAATATGGAGCTTTAGTTTCTATGGAAAATGGAGAAGCTCTTGCATACTCAATTTTTAACCTACAAGATAGAGGAGTTATGTTTATAAAACCTCAAGATAAAGTATATATTGGAATGGTTGTTGGACAACATGCAAAAGATAATGATTTAGATGTAAATCCTATAAAAGGAAAACAGCAATCAAATGTAAGATCAAGTGGTGCTGATGAGGCTATTAGATTAGTTCCACCAAAAGCTATGTCTTTAGAGAATGCTTTAGAGTGGATTGAAGAAGATGAAGCGGTTGAAGTTACACCTTTATCTATAAGAATAAGAAAAAGAGAGCTTGACCCAACTGTTAGAAAGAGAACAGCAAAAAAAGAGAAGAATTCTTAATTCTTTTCTTTTAAGCGAAACTTTTGCTTTAGCAAAATGTTGAGAAAAAAATAGAAAAACTCATAAAAAGCTAATCTGTGAGTACGAGATTTGAAACAAAAAAAGGAAGAAGTTCGCTTCTTCCTTTTTTTATGTTTACTTAAAATATGAAATTTATAAATTTTTATGGTTTTGGTCAAAAAATATTGACAAAAAAGAGTTTTAGCTATATGATACAAGCTCTTAATATATAAAATATTCATAAAGGAAGAAAGATGAAAAATACTTTTCAAAAATTAAAAAATATAGCAATTGGACTAGCTATCATTCCAGTTTTAGCTTTAAGCTTAAATGCAAAAGATAAAAACTCAATTGATACAATAAAAGAGCAAGGGAAGGTGAGAATTGGAGTATTTAGTGATAAAGCACCATTTGGTTACCTAGATAGCAATGGAAAACATCAAGGTTTTGATATTGTATTGGCAAAAAGATTAACAAAAGAGCTTTTAGGCGATGAAAACAAAGTAGAGTTTATAAATCTTGAAGCAGCAAATAGAGTTGAGTATTTAGTTACAAATAAAGTTGATATTGTATTAGCAAACTTCACTGTAACACCTGAAAGAGCAAAGAAAGTTGATTTTGCAAATCCATATATGAAAGTTGCAATTGGAGTTGTATCTGCAAATAGTGAGCCTATTAAAAAAGTTGAAGATTTAAAAGGTAAAAAACTAATAGTTACAAAAGGTACAACAGCGGATGTTTACTTTACAAAAAATCATCCAGAAATAGAGACATTAAGCTTTGACCATAATTCAGAGTCGTTTGCTGCTTTAAAAGATAAAAGAGGAGCAGCTCTTACACATGACAACACTTTACTTTTTGCATGGGCAAAACAAAATGAAGGTTTTGAAGTAGGAATTGATACTTTAGGAGCACTTGATACTATTGCACCAGCTGTTAAAAAAGGGAATAAAGATTTACTTTTATGGATTAATAAGACTTTAGAGAAACTAGGTGAAGAAAAATTTATAGAAAATGCATATAATGAGACTTTAAAGCCTATTTATGGTGATTCTGTAAATATTGAATCAGTTATTATAGAAGGTGGAAAATTATAATTTAGATGGATTTTGATTTTATTATAGAGGTCGCACCACTTTTTCAACAAGCTTTATTGGTAACAATAAAGCTCTCTTTTATAGGGATATTTTTCTCTTTAATTATAGGATTAGTTTGCAATTTAGCACTTTCAAGCAATAATATATTTCTTAAAACTCTAGTAAATATATATATAGAACTTTCAAGAAATACACCACTATTAATTCAGCTATTTTTCTTATATTATGGTTTACCAAAATTTGGAATAAAATTAGATGAGCAAGTTTGTGCAATTATTGGGCTTAGTTTTTTGGGTGGAAGTTATATGAGTGAAGCTTTAAGAGCAGGAATAGAAGCTGTACATAAAAATCAAATAGAAGCAGGACAAAGCCTTGGAATGAACAAAATTCAGCTTTTTAGATTTGTGATTATGCCACAAGCTTTGAGTGTATCAATTCCTTTGTTGGCTGCAAATGGTGTATTTTTGGTAAAAGAGACATCAGTTGTTGGAATCATTGCTGTAAAAGAGCTAGTAAGCCTTAGTAAAACTCTAATTGGTGTATATTATAATACATATGAAACTATGTTTATGCTGGTTGTTTTTTATATGATAATTCTTCTGCCACTATCACTTGTTTTATCTTTTGTTGAAAGGAGAATGCGATATGCAGAGCATGGGAATTGAGCTACTATTTGAAGGAAACAACCTTTTAAGAATATTAGAAGGTACTTTAAATACTATTTATATTGCATTTATCTCAATATTTCTAAGCCTTATTTTTGGAGTTATTTTTGGAATAATTTACACTTCAAAAAATAAAATCATAAGATTTTTTTGTAGATTTTATTTAGAAGTTTTTAGGATTATTCCAATTTTAGTGCTACTATTTATCTTTTATTTTATAGTTCCTTCTTTATTTGATATTGATATAAGTGGAGAGTTTGTAGCTATTTATGTCTTTGTTTTATGGGGAATTGCTGAAATTGG
>CAYQFC010000163.1:0-2789 GCA_964416585.1 uncultured Aliarcobacter sp. | reverse complement strand
AGTCTTCATTTATAACACCATCTCTATCAAGATAGATTATCTTTTTTTGCATTTTTAACCTTTTTATTTAAGTATAAATAATAACATAAAGCTCTTTTAAATATAATAATAAATCTAAAATAGGATATTTATAAAATATGATAAAAATACATTATAAGAGTTCAAATAGCTTAATAAATGAGATAAAAAAGCAAGAGAATATAAAGCTTTACAAAGAACCAAACTCTTTTTTGAAGATATTTAAAAAACCAAGTTATCCAGATATTTTTTTTCATAGTGGAAATTTGGATGAAAAAAGCTTAAACTATATAAATAACTCAAAAATAACTATTACAAACTCATTTTCAAACAGAAGTTTAATTTTGCAAAAATCTAAGAAATCGGAAGATGATATAAGAGTTATATATCCAAGTGCAAATTTAAAAAGTTTTGATATAGAAAAAATAAGAGAAAAATATAAAGAGAGATATCTGCTTACACAAAATACGAAATTGATACTTTTTAATGCAAAAAATTTCAAAACAAGTGGAATTAAAGAGTTTTTGAATATTGCTTCAAGTCTTAGCTTTATTGATTTCAAACTTTTAATTTTGGGAGATAAACAACAAATATCAATATTGGATTTTATTTTAACAAAATATAAAAATTTAGAAAATAAAGTAATAAAACTTGATATTTCAAAAGAGAATATAGATGAGATTTATTTTTTAAGTGATATTTTTTTATTACCTACATATAATAAAAATATTGCATCAAGTATTATAAAGGCAATGGCTAGTTCTTGTGTTGTATTTACAACTATGAATAATGATGCAAAAGAGCTAATAGATGTTTATGCAACAATGGAGCAGCCAGAAGATCCATCAACACCTTTTAAAATAGATGCAATATTGTATGATGAAAAAGAGCTTGAAAATATAAAGGCTCAAAATAGAGAAATAGTAAAAGAGTTGAGTTTAGAAAAAAATATTGATAAATTTAATGAAATTTTAGCAAATTTTTAAATATACCTTAAGAAATTTTAGATACAATACCCGAATATTTTTCACTAAAAAAAGGAAGACAAATGTCAAGAAGATGTGCAATTTCAGGAAAAGGACCAATGGTTGGAAACAACGTTAGTCATGCTAAAAATAGAACAAAAAGAAGATTTTTACCAAATATAAGAACAATCAGAGTAATGAGCGAAGATGGTTCAACAATTAAATTAAGAATCTCTGCTAAAGAGTTAAGAACTCTTAAAAAACACTCATAATTAAGCACAAAAGTGCTTAAATGAGCTTCTTCAAGAAGTTTAAAAAAAATCTTGGTTGGGAATTTAGAACAGCCAGACCTCAATACGATTTAGACCCGCTAATCTATTCAAAATTAAAACCTTTAAGATTACCTTTAATTCTCATTCAACTTTTAATGATAATTGGTACTTTAGGATATGTTTATTTTGAAAACTACTCAATTATGCATGGGATTTTTCAAGCTGCTTATACACTAACAAATACTGGTTTTGGGGCATTAAACGAATCAAATTTTAAAAATGAAACTATTATATTTACTGTATTTCTGATGATAGCTGGGTTTTCTAGCTTAATTTTTGCAGTTGGTATTATAATTGATGTATTTACAAATGGAAAGTTAAGAGAACTTTTAAGGGAGAGAAGAATGCTTTTTAAAATAGCAAGATTAAGAAAACATTTTGTGTTGTTTTATCATAATGAATATACAGCCCAAGTTGCAAGACAATTTAGAGAAAATCATATTCCTTTTGTTGTTGTAGATCCAAGCGATAATATAGAGCAAATTGCAAAAGATAATGGCTATCCATATTTTGTTCAAGATGAACCATATAAAGAGACAGCTTTCTTAAAATCGCACTTAAGTTCAGCTAAAGGTGCAATATCTTTATCAAAAAATATATCTGATAATATTACATTGATTGCATCTGTAAGGCTTTATGAAAAAGAGCTTGTAAGAAGTCCATTTTTAATTATCTCAAATGCTGAAACTCTAAATGAGAAGTTAAGGCTAAAAAAATTAGGAGCTGATAAGGTTGTTGCAACTCCTGCACTTATGGCAAAAAGAGTGAGTGCCATGGCGATAAGCCCTGATATGGAAAATATTTTAGATGAATTTTTATATAAAAAAGATAGCCCAATTACAATGGAAGATCTCTTTATAAAAGAAAACTCTTGGATTGTTGGAAAGAGTTTATCAGAACTGAATTTAAGAGATATACATAAAATTTCGGTTATTGGAATAACTGAATTAAACGGAGTATTTATTCAGCTTCCAAGAGGTGATAAGATAATAAAACCAAATTCTAAACTTTTAATTGTTGGTTCTCAAAAAGGATTAGCAAGGGCAAAAAGAGTTTTAAATTTACCAAATGAACCAAAGGAGATATAAAATGTTTACAATTTTACCAATAAAAGGGTATATAGACCAAATAGATGGATTTTTTTGTGATGGAATTCATGCTGGACTTAAACCAAATGGAAATAATGATTTAGGCTTTATCTATACAAAAGAGCCTTGTGTGGTTGCTTCTATTTTTACAAACAATAAGTTTCAAGCAGCACCACTTAAGCATTTTTTGAAATATGAAGATGGTTTTAAAACAAATTTTGTATTAATAAATTCAAAAAATGCAAATGCACTAACTGGAAGAAAAGGTATAGAAGATATAGATAATTTATTCAAAGAGCTTCCTTTTGAGCTAATAAACCCAGTTATGAGCAGTACAGGAGTTATAGGAAATAGACTTCCTATGGAAAAGCTTATAAATGGAGCTA
>CAYQFC010000162.1:0-2795 GCA_964416585.1 uncultured Aliarcobacter sp. | reverse complement strand
AAGTAACTATTCCATATCTATATTTATATGAAAGAGTTGAAGATAAAGAGTATTTAAAATCTTTATATAAAAAGGAGCTAAATAAAAATGAGTTACTTTGGATAAAAGAGAATCTAAAAGAGACAAACTCTTTGCAAGATGCTATAAATGAGGCAAAAAAAGTAGGATTAGAGGCGATTTCATCTATAAAAGATGAAAAAAATAGTGAAGATTTGATAAATATTATGGAAGCTATGATAGAAAGAGATTTTTAAGATGAGTTATTTGGTAATTAGTTTTTCACATAAAAATATTGATATAAAACAAAGAGAGAAGTTGGCTTTTGGAAGCGATGATGATAAAAGAAGATTTATAAAGCAACTTTTGGATTTTTCTCATACGAAAGAACTAGTTCTTTTATCTACTTGTAATAGAGTTGAGATTATTGCAACAAGTTCTAATATTAAATTAAGTGCTAAAAATATCATAGAAAAGTTATCAATTTATTCAAATCTTGAGTTTGACTTTTTATATGAAAGGGCTGATATTTACGATGGTGATACAGCAGTTCATCATCTTTTTTCAGTTGCTTCAGCATTAGATAGTTTGGTTATTGGTGAGACACAAATTGTTGGACAATTAAAAGATGCTTTTAGATTTTCTCAAAATGAAATTTTTTGTGATCAAGCTATTTCAAGAGTTATGCACTATGCATTTAAGTGTGCAGCACAAGTGCGAACTGCTACAAGTTTAGGAACTGGTTCTGTTTCAGTTGCAAGTACAGCTGTTGCAAAAGCAAAAGAGCTAATTGGTGATACAAAAGATATAAATGCGATGGTTATTGGAGCTGGAGCTATGAGTGAATTGGCTATTAAGCATCTTTTAAATGCTGGATTTGACGTAACAATTATTAGTAGAGATATAAAAAAAGCTCAAATTCTAGCAGATAGTTTTTTGGAAAATAACAAAAAAATAGTTGTTGAACCATATAATAAACTTGAAGAATTACTTGAAATTATGCCTGTTATGATTACAGCAACATCAGCTCCATATCCAATAATAACAAAAGAAAATGCACCTAGTTCTAGCATAAGTAGATATTGGTTTGATATTGCAGTTCCAAGAGATATTGATGAAGAAATTGATATGTTTGATTTAGAAATTTATGCAGTTGATGATTTGCAAGAGATTGTAAATTCAAATATGACACAAAGATCAGCTCAAGCAAAAGAGGCTTATACTATTGTAGGAAGAGCTACTTTAGAGTTTTACGACTGGCTTAAAAATCTTGATATTGAACCTGTTTTAAAAGATTTATATCTAAAAGGGGAAAGTATTATAGATAAAAAATTAGAAAATGCAATAAAAAAAGGATTTGTTCCAAAAGAGTATGAAGATAATATTAGAAAGCTTTGCCAAACTATAATTACTGAATATCTGCATAATCCATCAAAACAGCTTAAAAATATCTCAAAAAATCAGCAGTGTGACTTAGTAACTCAAACTGTTCAAAATATGTTTACAAAAACTGCAAATAACACAGATATTTTAAAGTGTGAACATTTAGCGAAAAATTAATTTAGGAAAAAATATATGAAATTTAGTAAACTTTTTATACCAACTACAAAAGAGATGCCAAGTGATGCCACTTTGCCATCTCATCAATATTTAGTTCGAGGTGGATTTATAGCTCAAACAGGAGCTGGAATTTATGATTTTATGCCTTTAGGAAAAATTGTACTTGATAAGATTAGAAAAATTGTTAAAGATGAGATGGATGAAGCTCTAGCTTTGGAAGTTCAGTTTGGATTTGTAACACCGCTTTCTTTATGGGAAGAATCAGGAAGAGATCTTACTATGGGAAGTGAGATGTTAAGATTTAAAGATAGAAAAAGTGGAAGCTATGTTTTAAGCCCTACAAATGAAGAGTCAGTTGTAAATATGGTAAAAAATAGAGTTACATCTTATAAAGATTTACCACTTCATCTCTATCAGATAAATACAAAATTTAGAGATGAAGCACGACCACGATTTGGACTTATGAGAGGAAGAGAGTTTTTGATGAAAGATGGATACTCTTTTCACTCAAGCCAAGATGATTTAATAAGAGAGTTTAATCTTATGGAAGAGACTTACAAAAAAATCTATACGAAACTAGGGCTTGATTTTAGAGTTGTTGAAGCTGATAGTGGAGCTATTGGTGGAAGTGGAAGTAAAGAGTTTCATGTAATTGCTAATAGTGGAGAAGATACAATTGTAGTTTGTAACTCTTGTTCTTATGCTGCAAATGTTGAAGCTGCTAAAAGAGAAGTAAAAAAACATAGCTTTGAAGCTGGAACTTTAGAAAAAGTAGAAACTCCAAACTGCAAAACAATAGAAGAAGTTGCAAATTTCTTAAATATAAAAAAAGAGCAAACAATAAAAGCAGTTATAAAAAAAGCTATCTTTAAAGATGGAGCAAAAATAGCTGTTTTCTTTGTAAGAGGAAGCGATGAACTTGAAGAGACAAAAGCACAAAATAGTATAGATGCTTTAGAAATTATTGATGCTCTTGATGATGAGATTAAAGCTGCTGGTTTAGTGGCTGGTTATTGTGGAATTATTGATTTACCAAAAGATATTTTAATTGTTGTTGATAGTGAACTAAAAGATAATATAGGGCTTGTTTGTGGTGCAAATGAAGAGAGTTATCATTTAAAAAATGTAAATTTAAGTAGCATTGAAAATATCAAATATTTTGACTTGATTAAAGTTTTAGAAAATGATATTTGTTCTTGTTGTGGTGGAGTTTTATCATATACAAAAGGGATTGAAGC
>CAYQFC010000161.1:0-2805 GCA_964416585.1 uncultured Aliarcobacter sp. | reverse complement strand
CTTTTATATACTCACTTTGCCAAAGTGCTAATTGGCTTCTTCTAGTTGCAATTACTAGTTTCTCCATATTCTACTTACCTAAAGTATCAAAATTAAATTTTGGACTCTCTTTTGTACCATTTACATATATAGTTGGTGTTCCTGAAACCAATACATCGTCCGCCATTGCGACATCTTTCTCTATTTTTGTATTAAGTTCTTTTTTATTTAGCTCTTCAATTTTTATATCTGTTCCAAGCTCTTTATTAAATGCTTCTAATATTTTTGCTTCATCTGTTGATTTTTCATCAAAATGTTTTGACCAATCAATAGTATAAGCTTTTGTAATAACATCAACTACACCTTTACTATGTGCAATATCTATTAATTTTGATAAGGGAAGAGAAGCTGGATGAATTTGAGTCAAAGGGAAAGCATAATAGTACAATGCAATATTCTCTTTATTTTTATTTACTTCAGCTATAACTGTTGGAATATAGTCCATACAAAATGGGCAAAGTGGATCTGAAAATAGTACAACTTTATTTTTTGCTTTTTCATTTCCAGCTATTAAATTATCTTTTTTATAATATTTATCTGTTAAATTAGGAACAATAACATCTTTCATTGATTGCATTGTTTTCATATCAATTAATTCAGGTGCAATATGTGTTCCATTTGTAAATAAGAAATCTTTTGCTTGAATATCTTTACCTTGAACACTAGCATTTATATCCAAAATATACCCAGTCCATCCAGCAATAGATAGCTCTTTTTTTGTATTTATTTTTATATCTTTTATTTTAATATTTGGATTTTGTGATACTCTTTTTTTTTCATACTCAATAACTAAATTGTCATTTGCAAAAAGTGATGTTGCCAAAAGTGTGCCTAAAGCCAGTGCTGTTGTGATTTTACCTTGTTTCATTGTTCTTTTCCTTTTATAAATTTTATTAGTCTATCTTTTTAACTTTAATAAAAAGTTAATATTAGCTTCGTGATTTTACTGTAATTTTTCTAATATCAAATAACTCTTTAACCTTATTTGCCATTTTTGAATTAAGAATATCATCTATTTGTAACTCTTTCGAAGATCTACTTTCATTTGAACTCTTTGTCATATCAGCAACACATCCAGCTCCCATCTCAATATCTTCAATCATAGAGCCAATATTTGGCTCTTCTACCTCATCTTTTAAATCTTCTTCGCTAGGCTTTTTTAATATGGTGGCCTCTTCCTTTTTAAAATCTAGCTCAACATTTAAGCCGTAAATCTCCTGTACAAAAGATTTAATTAGTGCAAAATGCTTATACAATAGCTTTCTATCTTCATCTTGAGCATATGAGATAATTTGTAAAACATTATTTGAAAAACCATTATAAATAAAGTTTTTTTCAAAACACTCCCCTAATTCAAAATCTCTATCATAAACTTTTTCTGTTAGTTTTGTATATAAGTCACTTGATTCATCGCTCTCATCTTCAAAAGGAATATACTCTATCTCTTTTATCTCTTCACTATTTTTCTCTATGATTTCTTCTTTGTTTTCTTCTATATTCTCTTCTTTTACTAAATTAGCTGTAACTTCTTGCTCAACTTTTTTAGCTTCTTTTGGCTCATCAAAAGGTGTAGAAAAAGCTACAGCAATAGGTTCTTGTTTTGTTTGAATATTTTCAACTTGATTTATAATATCATTTAGTGATTTTAGCTTTGTTGCTTCCATTAATTTCATAAATGTAAGAATAATCACAAAAGTTCCATCGCTATTTATTGATAAAAGATGTTTTGCATCACTTAAAATTCTAAAAAACCTATCAAATAAAATAATATCAAATCTTCTATCTTTTGAAATCATTTTATCTTTTAAATATATTGTCATCTCATCGATTATTTGGGTTGTTTCATATATTTCCAACTCTTTTAAAATATCATTTATCTCTCCATTGTCTAAAACTATTCTAAAAATAGAGTCCATTTTTTCAGGATTTATTAAACCCAACATCTCAACAATACTTTGAGAATATACTCTATTTTTTGAGAAAATTATTGCTTGATCAAGCAAAGTCAAAGTATCTCTTAAACTTCCCTGCCCACTTCTTGCAAGTATAGTTAAAGCATCTTTTTCAAACTCTATTTTTTCTTCGTGCAAAATATGACTTAAGTGATGAACAACATCATTTTGCGAAATTTTATTAAATCTAAAGTGTTGTGTTCTACTTAATATAGTAGCTGGAAGCTTTAGAGCATCTGTTGTTGCAAGTATAAATTTTACAAAAGCTGGTGGCTCTTCAAGAGTTTTTAGCAAGGCATTAAAAGCTTGAGTTGTAAGCATATGAACCTCATCAATTATGAAAACCTTAAATCTAGCAAGACTTGGTTTATATTTTGTGTGTTCTATTAACTCTTTTATATCATCAATTCCTCTATTACTAGCAGCATCCATCTCTATAATATCAAGATGTTTTCCACTATTTGCACTAAGGCAATTTTCACAAATATCGCAAGGTTTTGATGTTGGCCCATTTTCACACAAAAGAGCTTTTGCCATAATTCGGGCCGTACTAGTTTTTCCACTTCCTCTAAGTCCCGAAAACAAATATGCATGAGATAATCTTTTGCTATCAAGTGCAAGACTTAAAGTTTGAGAAACTGTACTTTGCCCTATTAAGTCTTCAAACTTTTTTGGTCTATATTTTAAAGCTAAAACTCTATCTTGAATACTACTCATATCTCGCACTTCCTTATTTTATATTTACTCTTTTTTAATATAATTTTTACCATATCACTTTTTATATCACCTGTATATAAAACCAAAATATCCAAAT
>CAYQFC010000160.1:0-2833 GCA_964416585.1 uncultured Aliarcobacter sp. | reverse complement strand
AGTCTATTTTAAGTACTCTAGCTATTTTTTAATATTTTCAAAACCTCTTCTTTATCAGAAAATGGAAATTTTTGATCATAAATAATTTGTGTAGCTTCATCGCCTTTTCCAAGAATTAAAACAACACTATTTGAATTTGCCAAAGAAATTCCTTTTTTTATTGCCTCTTTTCTATTGATTTCAATCTCAAAACTAATATTTTTATCAACCCCAGAAACAATATCATCTATTATTTTATCAGGATTTTCAAACCTTGGATTATCGCTTGTAACAATAATATGTTTTGAATATCTTGAGGCAACTTTTCCCATAAGTGGTCTTTTTGCACTATCTCTATTTCCACCTGCTCCAAAAATACAGATTATATCTTTTTGCGAAAAGCTTTTTAAAACCTCATCCATTCCATCTGGAGTATGAGCAAAATCCACAATTACAAGTGGTTCAAGAGAAACTATCTCCATTCTTCCACTAACTCCTCCAAAATTTTCTAAAGTTTTACAAATATCTTCAATTTTTTTATCTGTCAAAATAGATACAGCAGCAACACCTGCCATTAAATTGTAGATATTGAAAATTCCCATCATCATTGAAGAGAAACTATAAGGTGTATTTTTATGCGAAAACATCACATGCATACCCTTGTTAAATGAGTAAGCATCAACTTTAAAATCTGAATTTTTATCCAAAGAGTAGGTAAAACTATTTTTTGGATTAAATCTTACTGCTTTATCATCAATATTAATAAGTTTTAAACTTTCATCACTTAAAAATGAGTTTTTTACAGCTATATACTCTTCTATTGTTTTATGGAAATCTAAATGATCTCTTGTAATATTTGTATGAATTTTTAGTGCAAAATCCAGACCTTCAACTCTTTTTTGAGAAATCGCATGAGAACTCACCTCCATTACAAAAAACTGGCAAGAGTTTTCTAAGGCTATTTGGATATTTGCAAAATTTCCAAGTTGAACAGGAGTTGTTAAAGAGTACTCTTCTATTTGCTTATCATTTACAAAAAAACCTCTTGTTCCTTGAAGAGCAGCTTTATAACCCAAATCCAATAAAATTGAGTATATTGTAGCAGCTGTTGTAGTTTTACCATTTGTTCCAGTAATTCCAATTATTTTAATGCTTTTCATATCCAAATAATTTTTTAATTCATAAGCATTTATTACTTCAAAACCACCATCAAGTGCAATATTTTTAAACTTCTCATTTTGTTCTGAAACAACAAAGATATTGTCTTTTTCCAACTCATTTGTATTATCTGTAAATACTCTACTGTTTATGCTTAGCTTCATTTTGCTTATCTTCCAATTTTTTATATAGATTTATCAACTCATTATCATATGCAAAATACTCATTAAAACTATCTAGATATGTATAAGCTGTATTATCAAAACCATTATCAATTAACTTTGTAACAAAATCATAAAAATCATCTCTATTATCAATTGCTATTTTTGTAGAAAACATAATATCTTCAAAGGCTTTTCTAAATGAGCCTCTTTGCTCTATAGATTTATTAAAATCACTATAATTTATAGCTTCAATGGTATTTAAATTTGAACTAGTAATATCATTTATAATACCCATCATTTTCTCTATATCGCCATCGTATTCATCAATTATACTCATTATTTGTTCAAATGCCATAGCTTCATCATCTTTCTTTAAAACAGTAAAATAATCAAATAAAGATAGAGCTTTACTTTCATCTTCAATAGAAATATCACAAAAAAGTGCATATAAAATATACTCTTTGTTTTCTGGAAAATTTGCTAATAACATAGAGTAATAAAATAGAGCATCTTTAAATTTTTTTTGAATAAATAATGAATTTGCCGTATCTAATAGTATCTTTTCGTTTATCAAATCAATCCTCTAAATAATCTATTTTTCCAATAGGTACATTTATAATTTTAAGCTCAGGATGAATTGCACTTTTTAACTCTTTTTCAACTATAAATTTCAAAGTGCTTCCACTAGCACTGCATCCAACACAAGCACCTTTTAATTGTATATAAACTTTTGCATTTTTAATTTCAAGCAACTCAATTGCTCCACCATCACGAGCCAACATTGGTGAAATTTTTGTTTTTATAATATTACTTACAGGCTCTTGTAAATCTTCATCTGTAAACGGAAACATATTTTAATCCTTTTTTTTCTCAAACCTCTTCACAAAAAATACTCCAATAGCAGTAAATATTAAAATCACCGCTATTGTTTGAAATATAAATGTAAGAGTAACTTCATTTTCAAACATTACTTAAGCACTTCTTCACATCTTGAGCATAAAGTTTCTTCATTTTTTGAAGTAAATTTCCAACATCTAGGGCATTTATGTCCCTTAGATTTAAATACTTTAAACTCTTTATCATCTATTTTAAAATTTCCTAATATTTCACTATTTGAAGTAGTGTTTGAAACCTTACTAACCAAGAACCAATCACTTAGCTCAACCTCATCTAAAGCTAAAAACTCTTCACTATTTGTAGTTATTTCTAACTCTAGTGTAGATTTAATTATCTTTTCTTTGCTTAAACTATCTTTAATTTCTGAAAATTTCTCTTTTGCCTCTATAAACATATCATCATTTATAGATGAGTTTATATTTGGAAGTTCGTATCTTTTAAAATCGAAAATATCTTTTGCATCGCCTTTTATAATTTTTGGTGCAAAATCAAGTAACTCATCCATAGTATAAGTTAAAATACAAGCAAGAGTTCCTATTAATTTTTTTGTAATCATTGCCATTGCACTTTGAGATGCAACTCTATGAATATCATTTTTATCATCACAATATAATCTATCTTTACAAACATCTAAA
>CAYQFC010000159.1:0-2849 GCA_964416585.1 uncultured Aliarcobacter sp. | reverse complement strand
CCACACTCTTGAATAATTCTATCTGCTAAAGTTGATTTTCCATGATCAATATGTGCAATAATACTAAAGTTTCTAATATTTTTTTGCAATGTTTTTTCCTATATTATTTGATTGTTTATTTTAAAAGTAGTAGATTATATCTAAAAAAAGGTAAGTTTTTTGTTAAATGAGAGTGCAAAGAGTTTTTAACTCTTTGCTAGAGAATTACTGATTAATATATCCAACAACTCTTCTGTTTTGTGCTCTTCCTTCTTCAGTATCATTTGAAGCAATTGGTTGAGATTCACCAAATCCAACAGACTCAAGCGAATATTTATCTACACCTTTTGAGATAAGTGCATTAACAACAGAAGCTGCTCTTCTTTCAGATAATTTTTGATTATAAGAGTCGCTACCTTTTGAATCTGTATGTGCTTCAATTCTAGCTTCAAAAGCTCTATTTTGTTTCATAATATTTGCAAAATTTGAAATAATAGAGTCATATTGAGATTTAACATCTGATTTATTGTAATCAAAGTTTATTTTTAAATCAACAGTTTCAACACAACCATCTTTATTTACCTTTACTCCAGGGCTAGTGTTTGGACACTTGTCAAGATTATTAGGAACTCCATCTCTATCATCATCATTTGACCAATCTTCTTGAGGCTCAGCAATAGTAGTTTTTTCTACAACAGGAACTTTTGCTTCAATTGGTTCATAAGATTTTTTACCTAAAGGCATACCTAATCCTAGTGTATACATGAAGTCATTTTGCCCCTCTCTAGTTGCATAAATATGTCTTACATCACCTTTGATTGCCATTCCATAATTTGGAATATCATATCTTAAACCAACACCATAGTTAAGAAGAGCTGAATCTTTATGTTTTAATATAGGGTTCGTTACATCTTGATAACCAGCTCCTACAAAACCGTAAGCTGCAAAGTTTTCAGTTATATCAAATCTTTTGATAGCATTTAAAAGAATTTTATTAACATGAGTTGTTTTGTTTGAATCTAAATATTTAAGAATATCACTTCTTATATACATTAATTCCAATTGATTTATAAAATCAGTATCAAAGTTTTTTGCCAAAGCTATACCTAGGTTTGCATAATGGTCATTTTTTACTCCAGCTTTGCTATCAGTTAAAATTCCAGATGCAAATGGTGTAACTTCATAGCTATATGTTTTACTTGGATCATGTGCTGCAAATAAAGAAGCTACACAAAGAGCCGATGAAAGTACTATTTTTTTCATTGATTTTCCTTATATAAAAATAATTTAAGTGATTATAACTAAAAAATCTTATAAATAACATTAAATTAAATTTAAATATAAAAAAAGGGTCTGAAGGAGTTTCCTTCAGACCCTTTTGCTAAACTTAAATTTAAATTTTATTTAAAATTTAAATTATTTAACCATTACAGCTTGAACTCTTCTGTTCTCAGCTTTTCCTTCAGCAGTTGCATTAGAAGCAATAGGTTTTGACTCACCATAACCAACAGCTCTTAATCTATCTTTTTCAACACCTAAGTTATTTAAAGCTTTAACAACAGAAGCTGCTCTTCTTTCTGATAATTTTTGATTGTAAGCATCGCTTCCAACAGAATCTGTATGACCTTCGATATCAGCTTTTAATCTTTTATCAACATTCATAACATTTGCAAATTCGTGAATTCTTGTGCTATAAATATCTTTAATATCAGATTTATTTGTATCAAAATTAACATTTAAGTTAATTAATGTAATACATCCAACATAGTCAACTTTAGCACCTTTTGGAGTATTTGGACATTGGTCTAATCTATCAATAACACCATCACCATCACTATCTTTATCTGCAACTGGAGCTACCACAACTGGAGCTGGAGTTGGAGCAGGAGTTTCTACAACTGGAGCTGCTTTTGTTCTTTCACCAAATGGAACAGCAAGACCTAATGTATATAACATTGTGTTGTCTCCATGGTTGAAGTTAATTAAATGTCTAACATCAAATTTAAGTGCTAAGCTATCCATTAATTGGTATTTCATTCCTAAACCATAGTTACCAAATAATCCATCTTCTTGGTGGTGACTTAATTCGTGATCAAAAAACTCAACTCCAAGACCTGCTAATGCATATAAAGAGAAATCATTTGTTAAACCATAGTTTTTAACTAAGTTTCCAAATACTCTTGTAATGGCAGTATCATGACCTTTTAAGCTTTTTTTACCTTTTACATCAGTAACAGTTCTTAAAAAACCTAATTCAAATTGATCAATAATTGATCCCTCTTCTTGGTTGAAACCAAGTGCTAAACCAGCATTTACATAATTTTTTTCTAAATTATGATTACCTTCACCTAAACCACCACCAATTAAAGGAGTAATTTCATATTTGTAGTCACTATTTGCAGCTAATACTAAAGAAACACAAGCTAGTGTTGATAATAATATTTTTTTCATTTTGTTTTCCTTTTAGAAATATAATCGGCAAAATTATATCATATTTTTATTAATTCTTTATTAATTTTTTCTTAACTATTAAAGATAGAGTTTACAGATTCGTTATTATGTATTCGTCTTATAGCTTCACCTATTATAGTTGAAGCTGTTAGTACAGTTATTTTTTTTGCATCTTTTTTTGTTGGAATTGTATCTGAGATAACTAATTCATCTAAAACTCCATTTGCAACTCTCTCATATGCTGGTCCACTTAAAACACCGTGAGTACAACATGCCATTACACTAGTTGCCCCTTTTTCTTTTAAAACTTCAGCAGCTTTTACCAAAGTTCCAGCAGTATCAACCATATCATCTACTAAAATAACATCTTTACCTTTTACATCTCCAATTATATTCATAACTTGAGACTCATTTGCTTT
>CAYQFC010000158.1:0-2888 GCA_964416585.1 uncultured Aliarcobacter sp. | reverse complement strand
TTAAAGCATCAGCTTTTTCTACTCTTTGTTGTATATATCTGTTTTCAAACAATTTAATATCCTTTTAGTTCTCTTTTTTTTCTTCTTTTGAAAGCTCTTCTGTTACATCTTTAATCTTTTCTTCAATTTTATCTGTAACTTCTTCTTTTATTTTCTCTTCAAAATCTTTTTTTGTCTCTTCTATATTAGACTCAATTTTATTTTTCGCATCCTCGATTATCTCTTGTGATTTTACTCCATCAACTGCTTTATCTATACTTTTTGTAAGAGCTGTTGTGTCAAGTTTTATAATAAATGAACCAACACTTAATAGATGTGGCATAACAGCTGAATTTGCAAACTTTTCATCAATAACTTTTTTAAATGATTGAACTTGATAAAGAGCATAAGCTATAACTGAAAAAATTAAAAATATTTTTAAAGCACCAAAAACAAACCCAAGAATTCTATCAATAGGACCTAGGCCACTAGCACTAAATATCTTGCTAACAACAACCCCAGCACTATAAACAATAAGCCAAACAATAACTAAAGCAGCTATAAAGCCAATTAACTTAATTGTTGATTCATTTTCTAAAACTAAAACAGGAGCTATTAAATCCCCTAATTCTTTAGATATTCTTGAAGCTACAAAAATAGCACCAACAATACCTAAAAGCCCGAAAACTTCCTTTACTAAACCTCTAAAAAGACCTTTTAGTCCAAGTAATAATGTAATTGCAATAATTATCAAATCAAAAAGCGAAAAATCTTGCATTAAATTCCTTTTATTCTAAATATGGGCAATTTTATCTAAAATTATCAAAATAAAAGTTTAATCAAAATCTACACTAAAGCTTAAGCCTTTTAATTTTTTATCTTTATATATAAAAGTTTCATTTTCAAGTTTAATTGTTTTATTAAAATTTTTAGAGAAAAACTCCTCTACAACATATAATCCTAAACCAACTCCAAATGATTCATGTTTTGTTGTAAAATATGGTTCCATAAGCTTTGAAACAATCTCTTCACTTACTCCACCACCACTATCTTTTATCTTTAAATTTTTATCTTTAAGGCTTATAATAATAAATCTCTCATTTTCATTTTTATTCTCTATTAAAGAGCTAATTGAGTTATCAAAAATATTTAAAATGATTTCAGAAAACATATTGCTATTGCAATTTAAGATTAAATCTTCTTTCTCTTCAAAAATACAAATAATATTGTGTTTATCAAGTATTGTGTCCAAAAACTTTATTAATTCATTTATACTTTCAACTACTGAAACTTTATTTATATCCTCTTTTGTGAAAAAGTTTGTAAAATTTTCAATAGTATTTGATAGCTTTTGAGTATTTAAATTAATATAATCGCAAGATTTTATAAATTCGGCATCACTTAAAACATTAAGCTCTTTTTTCAATTTCATACCACTTGAAAGCGTACTAATAACACTTAAAGGTTGTCTCCACTGATGAGCAAGGCTATTTAAGGTATTTGTAATTGCATTTAGTTTTGCTTGTTGAAATATATTTTTTTGTTCACTTTCCCGTCTTTGATTCTCTAGAATTTCGTAAGTTATATCTGTAAAAGTTGCAATTAAAGTGCTATTTGCTTCAATTTTATTAACTTTTACTGAAAAGTGTTTTAAAGAATTTTCATAATCATAAATAGCAACTTTAAAATCGATATCTTTGTTTAAATATGTATGTTCTGCCCAATTTTTTCCATTATAATCAATATTTAAAAGATAGTTCTCTTTTTTTATATCTACAAATTTTGTACAAATACAGGTATGTTTTTTTCTAAACTCATCTAAGGTTTCAATATCATTAAAAAAACTAAGAAGTTGTTTATTTGCTTCAAGAAGTGTTACACCATTTGTGATGACTATTATGCTTGATTGCGAATCTAAGATTAATCTACTTTTTTGCTCCTCTTTTTTTAAATTATTTGTATATTTTGTATAAATTAATAAAATAAGAGTAAAAAATAGAATAATTAAAACTATTGCAATAGTTAAAATATTTTGTATTTTTAGTGAATTTAAATGGCTTATATCAATATTGCTCAGAGAATAAAAACATACAATTGATCCAATTTTCTCATTTTTCTCATTTTTTAAACTGAAATTTGTAATTAAATAGCCATTTTCAACTACATATGACTCTTGATTTATATATTTTTCTATACCATTTTTACTTATATAATCTACCAAAGTTTTATCTGCATTCTCATTTGCAATATAGTAATCATCAACAAATGTTTTTGAAAACATTGGATATTTTAAGTTGGCTGTAAATTTTTTATCTGCAATAATTATAGGATTGATTGAGTTTTTTGCTAAATCATCGCTAATTGAGTCAAAATGAGTAATAACTTCCAATGCTCCATAAAATATATCATTCTCATCAAAAATAGGAACTCTTGCTTTTATTCCTATATTAAAAAGTCCAGCACTAATTGAAGTTGAGATTTTCTTTAAGATTTCTTGATTTTTTAAATCACTTCTAAATTGCACACCATCTTTAATATCCGTCCAAGATCTATATAAAGAGTTTCTATTTTTATCTAAAATTTGGAACCAAACATTTTTATATTTTGAGTTATCTTCTATTAATTTTGAAACTTTTTCATACTTTATTTTTTGAAAATCACTGTTTGTAAAATGATTGAATAGATTTTCATCTTTAGATAGTGATAAAGCAATTGCTAAAGATGTAGTTTGTTTATCGCTTATTAGATTTTCTATTCTTTCTGAAATATTTTTGTAGTTTAATTTGTAGATATTTTTTAGATATTCATCTTGTTTTTTAGAAATAGAGCTATATAGTAAGTAGCTTATAAATGCTGGAATAATAAGAAATACAAAAATAATAAATACAAAATTCTTTTTATAGCCCATT
>CAYQFC010000157.1:0-2919 GCA_964416585.1 uncultured Aliarcobacter sp. | reverse complement strand
TTTATCTCTTTTGCTTCATCTTTTGTTTTTCCAAATTTACAATCAAAAAACCAAGTATTATTGTTTTCTGGAAGTCTTTTACCTTTTTCTCTTTTGATATATTTTCGTATATCATTTTTGATACTATCAATTTGTCGCTCTCTTGTTTTGTTTGGTACATCTATTTGAAATGTTTTTTGCATTAATTAATCCTTTTTTAAAAGTTTGATTATATCAAAGATAATTAAAAAATTATTTGATTTTAAAAAATCAAGAATTTTTTTGTTATAATCGCCTATTTTTAAGATAAAGAAACACGAAAGAAACACAATGGAAAACTTTTTATATACACTTTTTTTAGCTATTTTTTTAGCAACAGTTATTAATATTATTCTAAAAAGATTTGGAATTTCGCAGATTATAGGGTACATCTTAACAGGAGTTATTTTATCTTATGCTTTTCATTTCAAAGGTGCAGATATTAGCTCCCTTGATGCAATTGCTGAGTTTGGAATAGTCTTTTTGATGTTTACAATTGGGCTTGAAATTAGTTTTGATAAGATAAAAAAGATGAAAGAGATTTTACTTTTAAATGGATTTTTGCAAGTTCACATAAGTGCAGGGCTTATTTTTTTGGTTACATATTTTGTATTTCATTTAAGTATTGAAGTCTCTTTAATAATCGCCTTTGCCTTTTCGCTATCTTCAACAGCAATTGTTTTGCCATATTTGAAATCTTCAAAAGATATACATACACCTTATGGGGAAAAAACAACTGCAATTTTAATTTATCAGGATTTGGCCGTTATTCCAATACTTCTTTTAATCTCATTTTTGACAAATGAGACTTTATCTATTGGTGAAGTTATTTGGAATACATTTATTTCAGCTATTGTTATTACTATTTTTATGTTTATTTTTGGAAAAAGAATTATAGATTGGCTTTTACAATTTTCATCAAATACAAGACTTGAAGAGTTGTTTATTGGAGCTGTATTTACTATTGTAATTGGAGCTTCTATTTTAGCTGAAGAGCTTGGTTTTACCTACTCTTTGGGAGCTTTTCTAGCTGGAATGATAATAGCTGATACGAAATTTAGAATAAAAGTTGAATCAGATATTTCAAATTTCAAAGATCTTCTTTTGGGAACATTTTTTTTCACAGTTGGAACAAAAATTGATGTAGTCTATTTTTTACAAAATATCCATGTTATCGTTGGTCTATTTTTACTAATTATGATTATTAAAGCAATTGTTGTATATGCAATAATTTTAAGAAAATCAGATAAAAATACATCTGTAAAGAGTGCAATTGCTCTTTGTCAGGTTGGAGAATTTTCATTTGCAATTTTTACTTTGGCTTCTAGTCAGCATGTAATTCCTATTGAAACTGCAAATTTCTTAACTTTGATATCTGTAATGTCAATGATTTTAACTCCATTTTTCCTAAATAATATCTATAAATTATCAAGTCTTTTGGCAAAAGATTTGTATGAATCAGACAATATAGAGCCAATTGATGAGCAAAACCATGTGGTTTTATGTGGATTTTCTATTTTAGGAAGAGTTGTTGCTAGAGATTTAACTGATAGAAATATTCCTTTTGTAATTGTAACAAATGATTTAAGACAGGTTCAAATCGCTACAAAAATGGGATATAAAGCATATTTTGGACATCTTGAAAAAAAATCAGTTTTAGAAGCACTAAAGATTGAAAAGAGTTCTAGTGTAATTATTACAATAACAGAAACACACGATAAAATACTTATTTGTGATGCAATTTTAAAATATTGTCCAGATGCAAATATTATTTTAAAATATGAATCAATTGAAGAGAAACATCTTTTGATAGATTTAAATATCAAGAAATTTGTACATGCTCATGCTGAAGTTGGAAGATTAATCGTAGAAGAGGCAACTTCTTGTTGTGATTTAAGTTTACACAAATATGATTAAATATTATAACTTATAGATGATTATTTGTAAATTGTGTATTTTGCTTAAAGACTTATAAAATAGGCTTTTAAGAGATATATTAAGCTCTTTTTTTACTATCTTTAAATAAATTTTAAGATAAGCTTTGTTATTTTGGTACTCACTTTAAAAAAAGGAGAACTATGAAATCAACAGTCTTAAAGCCTGTTTTTATACCTGCTGTCGTCTTTATTGCCTTATTAGTAATATTTACTTTTATTAATCCAGTCTTATCAAAAGAGATTTTTACCACCACCAAAAATTTCATAGCGAATAAATTTGGCTGGTTATATATGTTAAGTGTTGCAATATTTACTATTTTTGCTCTTTTCTTAGCATTTTCACCATTTGGTAAATTCAAACTAGGCCCTGACCAATCAAAACCAGATTACTCAAATTTTACTTGGTTTTCCATGCTTTTTTCTGCTGGAATGGGTATTGGTATAATGTTCTGGGGAGTTGCTGAACCAGTTGTTCATTATATAAATCCACCTATTGGTGAACAAAGTATTCAATCTGCAAAAGATGCAATGGGAATAGTGTTTTTTCATTGGGGATTAAATGCTTGGTCAATTTATGCCATAGTTGGTCTGGTTTTAGCATATTTTTCATTTAGACATGGCTTACCTTTGACTATTCGTTCTGCACTTTATCCATTGGTTGGAGATAAAATATATGGAAAAATAGGGCATAGTGTTGATACTATTGCAGTTTTAGGGACAATCTTTGGTGTTGCTACAACTTTAGGATTTGGAGTTTTACAAATAAATTCTGGATTAAACTATATTTTTGATATAGAAGTTGGGCTAAATACTCAAATTATCTTAATTGTTCTTATTTGTGCAATAGCTTTAGTTTCAGTTGTATCAGGGCTTGATAGTGGAATAAAAAAGCTATCTATTTTAAATGTATATTTAGCTGCCTTTTTACTTCTATTTGTATTTATTGCTGGACCTACATTTTATC
>CAYQFC010000156.1:0-2920 GCA_964416585.1 uncultured Aliarcobacter sp. | reverse complement strand
AATACAAATACTATTTTGGAGTACACAATACCACTTCTAAAATCAGCACTTCTTTCTACAAAAACAGCAATTTTAATAATAGATGAACAAGCGCTTTCTAAAGTTGAAGAGAAGTATCAAAAAGTTATTGTAGAAGAGAGTAAAACAGATGATTTATATCTTATGATAGAGAAAAATATTTTAAAACTAATAACTCAAAATCTTGATCTCTCAAAAGAGTATTTTGATATTTTAAGTAGTTTAAGAAGATTAGAAAAAATTGCAGATAGATCTGTATCAATAGCTAGTTTAATGCAGTTTGCAAAACTAGGAGGAGATATAGTTCAATCATAAAATCTTTTATGATATACTTTTTTTATGAGAAAAGCTATAAATAAAATAACGAACTACTTTAGTTCAAACTTTGAAGTATTGGTTGCTACCATGATATTTTTAGTGATTTTAATTGCTGGACATGATTTTTATAAAGCAATTATTTTGATGCTAGAGTTTATTGTAATCATGGAAGTTGTAAAGATGATTTCTGATTTTATTAGAAAAGAGACTTTAAGACTTAGATTTGTTATTGATATTTTTATAATATTTCTTATTAGAGAAGTTGTTATTTTATCAGCAAATAAAAATAGAGATTATGTAGATATTGTATTTTTACTTTTTGTAATATTTATCTTTTTTATCTTTAGAATTTTATCTCTTAAATACTCACCAAATGATGTAAAACAGAAAGAAGTAGTACATAAAATTGAAGAGTAATATGATATTAATTATAGAAGATGAAGAGGATATGCTAGAGCTTTTAGAGTTTACTTTGCAAAAAAATGGCTATGAAACTATTGGCTTTTTAAATGTATCAAATCAAGTAAAAAAAGCTTTGGATGAAGAAAAAATAGATTTAATAATAATAGATAGAAATCTTCCAAGTATAGAAGGAACTACATTTATTAAAGAGCTAAGAAGAGGTGGCTACTCTAATCCTGTGATTTATCTTACAGCAAAAGATAAAAAAAGTGATATTTTAGATGGGTTTGAGGCATATGCTGATGATTATATTACAAAACCCTTTGATATAAATGAGTTATTAGCTAGAGTAAAAGCTGTTATTAAGAGGTCAAGCAAAGAGTGTGAAATATTAAAAGTCAGAGATATTTTGTATAACTTTTCAAATAAGAGTTTTATTATTGATGATAAAGTTTTAGATTTAACACAACTTGAACACAACTTACTTTTGGAATTTGTTAAAAATCAAAATATACTATTAAGTAGAGAGTATTTGCTAGAAAATATTTGGTATGACTCTTTGGATAAACAAGAGAAAACAGTGAATGTTGCTATAAAAAGACTGAAAGATAAAATAGACTTAAACGGGGAAAAAGCCTATATAAAAGCTGTTCGTGGAGAGGGATATATTTTTTGTTAAAAATACATAAACTTTTTTTTAGAAGTTTCTTACTAGTTTTTTTGCTCACAGTTTTTACTATAACCTTCGTTGTATATTTTTGGGCAAAAAGCTTATATTTAAAAGAGATAAAGATAAATTTGAGTCAAAATATAGATGCTTTTTTGGTGCTTTTTGATAAAAACAGTATGAGTGATGCAAAAAATATCATAAATAATTTGGGCGAAAAATTAAATTTAAGAGTATCTTTAATAGATGAAAATGGTTACTTAATAGCAGATAGTGAAGATTTTGAACTATATGAAAATCATTTAAATAGACAAGAGATAAAAGAGGCTAAAAATGGCTCTTTTTCTTCATCTTTAAGGTTTTCAAAAAGCTTAAAAAAAGAGCAACTTTATGTGGCAAAGATGTTCAAGCTTGAAGATAAAAGCTATTTTATTAGAATGTCGGATTTTACGAATAAGATATTTGAGAATTTCAAAAAATTAATATTAGAGATACTTTTATATATTCTTCTTTTTTTAAGTATTGCATTTTTAATAAGCTATTTTTTAAGTATTAGAATAAAAAAAGAGATGGATTTGATTTTGAATTTTTTATTAAATCTTACAAGCAATAAAGAGCAATTAAATCTAAAATCAAATTTTACTTTTGAGTTTTTCAAAATTGCAAAGCTTTTAAATAAAGTAGCTAAAAAGATTTCAAAACAAGATGAGATAAAGGCAAAAAATACTGCAAAATTAAAACTTTTAAATAGACAAAAAGATGAAATCATCTCTAGTCTTTCTCACGAGTTTAAAAACCCAATAGCAATAATTTCAGCTTATAGTCAAACGCTTTTGGAAGATAAAAGCCTAAACAAAGAGCTTGAAGATAAATTTTTAAGCAAGATTTATTCAAACTCCTTGAAGCTTTCACAAATTATTGATAAATTAAGATTAAGTCTTAGGCTGCAAGAGAAAAATCAGGAATTACAAAAAACGAAAGTAAACTTATATAATTTAGCAGAAAATTGTGCAAGTGATTTGAAAATTAAGTATAAAAATCAAGATATAAAAATAGAGAAAAAAGATATTCTTATAGAAGTTGATGAGACACTTTTTGCACTGGTGCTTACAAATCTTATGGAGAATGCTTTGAAGTATTCAAACAAAGATATAGAGATAATTTTAGAAAAAAACTACTTAAGTGTGATTGATTATGGAATAGGAATAAAAAAAGAGGATATAGAAAAAATAGATAAAAAATTTTATAGAGCTTCAAGTAATGAGTGGAATAACTCTTTGGGACTTGGGCTTTTTATTGTGAAATCTATTTTAAAACTTCATAATTTTAATCTAGAGATTATATCTGTTTTTGGGAAAGGCTCAATATTCAAAATTCATTATTAATCTATTCTTAATTTAAGCTATTTGTAAGTATAACTTAAATATTATTCCAACTCAAATAAGAAAGGGAGTTAATAGATGAAATTTACTCAAATGGCAAAAGCCAACGAAATCGAAAGATCTTGGGTTGTAG
>CAYQFC010000155.1:0-2921 GCA_964416585.1 uncultured Aliarcobacter sp. | reverse complement strand
AAACAATGCAAACAATTAGACTTGCTCAAAGAAATAATTATAACTGTGTTATGAGCCATAGAAGTGGAGAGAGTGAAGATGCATTTATTGCTGATTTTGCTGTTGCACTAAACTGTGGACAAATTAAAACAGGAAGCACAGCAAGAAGTGATAGAATTGCAAAATATAATAGACTTTTAGAAATTGGTGCTGAAATTGGATATGCTGAATATCTAGGAAAAGAACCATTCAATAAAAGATAATGAAGAAAAAAAGAAGTAGTTTTGGAATTTTTATACTAATAGCGATTTTATCGCTATTGGCAACAGTATATTTTTCTTACTATGTAACAAATGTTCTTTTTGGAGATAACTCTTTGCAAGTTTATAACTCTCTAAGCTATAAAAAAGAGTATTTAGAGAATGAAATTTTAAGATTGCAAAAAGAAAATGCTTATTTACAAAAAGAGTATTTTGAATTAAAAAATTTGGAGCCTGAAGAATGAAAAATCTATTATTTTCTACAACACTATTAGCCTTTTTATCGTTGAGCTTACAAGCAAGAGATAATCCTTTTATATTGTATGAGGAGAAAACTGGAAGAGTTATTGAAAACTCTGTGAAATCAAAAAATGTTACTGACCTTGAAGAAGAACAGTTTATTAGAGATTATCAAAACAATAAAAATAAAACAGCTGAAGAGCCTACAAAAGCACCACAAACTCAGGTTGTACAGGAGAAATCTTATTCAAAAAAAGAGGTAGATTCTTTAATGCTTAAGACAAAATACGAAGCAGAGCAAAAAGCAAAAGCTTTGGTAAAAAAAGAGCTTAAAAAAGAGCCTGAGCAGATAGTTTATGTAAAACCAAGAGCAGATACAGTAAATGATGAGACTTTAACTTCAAAAAATATTTTACCATTTTTAAAACTGGATTATAATGATAGTAAACTTTTAATTAGTTCAGAAGATGAAGTTTTCAAGAAATTTTCTATAAATAAAGAGAATAAATTAGTAATAGATTTTAAAGGAAAAAGAAATTTTAATGGAAAAAGAGTTGAGCTTAACTCTGGTAGCTATCAGGCCATTTCAACTGGAAACCATGCAAATAGTGGATTTTATAGAGTTGTAGTTGAACTATCTTCAAAGCCTAATAATTATAATTTTGATTATAATGATTCAATTGTTTCAATTACAAAAAAATAACTAGATTTTTATCTAGTTATTTATTGATGACAAGCAAAAGCTATCTCATACCCTAAAGCAGTAACTGCTTTTATATCATCTTCAGCACTAGCTCCTCCAGTTGTTAAATAATCACCAACAACAATAGCATTTGCACCGTGCTTAAATACATCGTATTGATTTTCTCCAAACATCAACTCTCTTCCACCTGCAATCATTAACATTTGATTTGGCAAATAGCTTCTTGCTAATTCAACTAATTTAAAAGCTTCCGCTTTTGATAAAGGATTATTTACTATTGGTAGTGCATCATTTGGGTGAAAAAAGTTAATTGGAACACTCATAGGCTCCAAAGAAGCAATAGCTTCAAGCATAGATATTCTATTTCCTTGTGTTTCTCCAAGTCCAAAAATACCACCAGTACAAAGATGAAGACCTGCTTTTTTTGCATCCAAACAAGTATTGTATCTATCGTCCCAAGTGTGAGTTGTACATATTGTTGGATAAAATTCTCTTGCAGTTTCAAGATTATGGTTATAGTTTTCAATTCCGTGTTTTTTTAGCTCTTTTAACTGCTCAAAAGTTGCAAGACCATTACAAGCAATTAAAGAAATGTCTGGAACAGCTTTATGCACAGCATCAGCAGCACGACACACATAATCTAATCTTTTATCATCAAGACCTGTTCCAGCTGTTACAAGACAAAAACCAACAGCTTTATTTGCTCTTGCTCTTTTTGCCTCTTCAACAATTTGCTCTATCTCTTTTCTTCTGTATCTTTCAATATTGGCTTTATATTTAACACTTTGTGTACAAAATTTACAATCTTCATTGCAAGTTCCACTTTCAATATTTGATATTGCACATAAATATATTTGATTATTTGACATATTTAAACTCTTCTTTCATAAAATTATTTTCATTTGTATTTCTAAAATAGTGTGTGATTATATAGTTATTTGGATTAATCTTTAGTTTGGCAAAAGATAATACAGGTTTTTCTCTAGCACAAATTTCCCCAGGGTTTAAAAATAGTCTATTATTAATATATTCGCAGTGAAATTTATGTGTATGTCCAGAAATTATAATATTTGTATCTGGATTTAAAAAGTAAGGAAGGTGCATAATTTTAAAAGAAACATCTTCTATTTTAAAATAGTAAGGCTCTTTTTTTATATTAAATTCACTTGAATAAGGAAGAAGGCTATTATCATTATTTCCAAAAACAGCAATATATTTTAAACCAGAATTTTTTAAAAGCTCCAAGGCATCTTTTGTGCAAATATCTCCAGCATGAAATAGATATTCACAATTTTCAGCCTTTAAAAAATCGATAGCCTCTTTTAGATAATCAAGTTTATGATGGCTATCTGAAACTACTCCTATTGTCATCTACTCTTTTGCTGTCTTTTTTGTAGAACTTGCTTTGCTTGTAGTTTTTCTAACAGGTTTTTTAGTACCCTTACTATCTTTTTCAATTATTTCCAAACACTCTTCAAGTGTCAGATTTTCAGCCACTTTTGTTTTTGGAATTTTGAAATTTTTTCTACCTTGTTTGATATATGGACCATATTGTCCGTTTAAAATCTGGATTTTCTCTTTTTCGAAATCCTTTATCAAGGCTCTACTTTTTGCTTCATCAATCTCACTTATAATCTCTTTTGCTCTCTTTTCATCTACTGTATAAGGATCATCTGTTTTTAAAGAGTAATATTTTGTTTTAACTTGTAAATATGGACCAAATCTTCCAATATTTGCTT
>CAYQFC010000154.1:0-2921 GCA_964416585.1 uncultured Aliarcobacter sp. | reverse complement strand
AAAATATCCCAATTTGTTTTTGGATAATCATCTTCTAAAACTAATTTATAATCTTTTTCATTCATATTTTTTCCTAAAACATAAGCACAAAGCCAGTAATTAAAATATTTAAAAATGCTAAAGGCATTAAAACTTTCCAACAAAGCCACATTAATTGGTCAGGTCTAATATGAGGCCAAGTTGCTCTTGTCCATAAAAAAACAAAAACCAAAAGCATAACCTTTAAAACTATTGCAATTCCACCTGGAATAAACCAAAGTGGATTAAATCCACCTAAAAAAATGAGTGCAATTAAAAAAGAGATAGTATATAAGTTTGCATACTCTCCTATAAAAAACATTCCCCATCTAAGCCCTGAATACTCTGTTGCATATCCAGAAACTAGTTCTGCTTCGTGCTCTAGTAAATCAAAAGGTGTTCTGTTTGTTTGTGCAAAACCAGAGATTAAAAATAGAACAAAAGCTAAAGGTTGAGAGAAAATTAACCACGATAAAATCCCATCATTTTGATAGTTATTTATATCTATTAAAGATAGACTTCCTATCATCATCAAAGGAGAAATTAGTGCAAGTCCTGAAACAACTTCATAAGATAAAAGCTGAATTGTTGTTCTTGCACCTCCAAGTAATGCCCATTTTGAAGCACTACTCATTCCACCCAATAAAGCTCCATAGTGTCCAGCTGAAGATACTGCTAAAACAAATAAAAGCCCTACATTTATATCACTTATTATTGGTTTTACTGTATGTTCAAATATTGTAAATTCAGGTAAAAAAGGAACAGCACTCATAGCAATAAATGCTGTAGTTACTGTAATTAATGGAGCTATCATAAAGATAGTTTTATTTGCATTTGCTGGAACAATGTCCTCTTTTGTAAAAAGTTTTATTCCATCAGCAATTAGCTGAAAAATTCCATAAGGACCAACAAGATTTGGTCCTACTCTTCGCTGGAAAAAAGCTAAAATTTTTCTTTCAATATATGTTGTAAATGCTGCAAGAAATCCAAAAACAGCAAGAACTACAAAGATTTTTATAAGAGTTTCAATAATAATAGCTGCCATTTTAAACCTTTTTTATCTTTGCTATTTCATATCTATTTTCAAAAAATAGCTCTTTGTTTTGGTTTTGTAAAAATGTTGAAATATAGGGAATATCTCCTATTAATTGATAATCTATATAGGCGTTTAGAACTAAAGTTTTATATTGTGTTTGTACTTCAACTTTTCCTTTGTTTTCTAAATTTAGGCTTGAAAACTGCTCTTTTGAGAAGAAAATTCCATCTTCAAGATTATCTTTAAACTCTTTTGAAACAGATGTGAAAACATTTACTTGATTTAGTGGATTTTTTCTATATATAAAAATCTCATTTTCTTTAATATTTGAAACTCCTATTTTTTGAATTTCTATATTATTATCTAAATTTATACTAAAACTATTTAATAAGTAACCACGATTTTCAAAGCCATCATTAGAAAAACTATTTGCTAAGCTATCAAAATCAAGCTCTTTGAAACCCTTTTTAAATGGAAGAGATTTTGTGTGATTTATAGTATATTCAACATCTTTATTTAATAATTTATTATAAATATCATTTAAAGTATAGCCTTCATATTTTAGTGCTGCATTTATTGGCACAACTCTTTTATCTAAATTTGTAAAAGTTCCTTCTTGCTCAAGAAGTGTTGGCATATCTAAATCTTTTTTTCCAAAAGATGCAAGTGTAAAATCTGCTATTTCATTGTAACCAATAGAAAATCCAGTGGTTTTATCTTCTAAATTACAAATTAAAGATACTCCCAAAGAGTTTGTTTTGGGCGGGATTATTAAAACTTTGAAATTTGTATATTTTGCAATTAATCCAATAAGTTTTGCTAAGAATTCTCTATTTTTATTTGTGATTATATCTTCACCAATTACTAAAGAGAAACTATCTTTATCTTTACTAAAAGTTTCAAAAAGCTCTAGCAAACTCTCATCTTTTTTAATTTTTTCAAGTAAAAAACTATCTTCAAAATCTATTAAATAGTTTAAATCTTGTGGAAGATTTATTGAGTATTTTTTCAGTATTAGTATGAAAATATACACTTCTATTCCGATATTATGGTAGATAAACTCTGTATTTTTACCTTTTTTTCCAATTAACTCAAGATTTGTATCAATTAGTGGATGAAAAAAGATAGCTGTTGCTTTGTTTACTTTTACACTATTATTTATAGCATTTTTAATTGAAGGGGCATCTGTTTTTAGAAAACTTCCTATGCTAATTATGAATTGACTATTTTTAATCTCTTGCAAACTGCCTTCATAAAGAGATTTTCCACTTGTTTTTGAATAGCTTTCTAAAAACTCTTTATATAGTTTTGCTTCACTATTTACAAGTTTTGCACCTGTAAAATTTGCTATTTCTTGAAGAATAAAAGCCTCTTCATTTGTAATAAATGAGTTAAAAATAATATTTTTTGCTCTTTTAAAAGCCTCTATTGTACTATTAAAATCATTTTCATTTTTTACTGCATCTTTATTTTCATAATCAAAGCAAAATCTAGCTGCTCCACAAAGGTCTTGAAAATGAAACTCGTTTGTAACCCTAAAGACTCTTTTTCTGCTATTTTCAATACTTGTCTGTTTCACTTCATAATACATCAAGGAGCAATCGCTATAAAATGGATTTGAACTAGGAATTTTCTCTAATTCCCAAGCATTTGAAGTGTATTGAAAACTATGACTAATCATAGCTCCAGTTGGACAAACAGCAATACACTCTCCACAGCTAATACAAGAGTTTTTATCGTGTGAAATTAGAGATTTATTAAGCTTATTCCACATAGCATAAGCATCTTTTGGCATAGACTCTTTTAGGCTTTTGTCAAGTTCATTTCCACCTCTTTTTGTAGTGCTTAAAGAATTTGAGCCAATAAT
>CAYQFC010000153.1:0-2924 GCA_964416585.1 uncultured Aliarcobacter sp. | reverse complement strand
TTAAATCATCAAAAGTAATAGTTTGACCCTTCATAACTGAAGTTCCCCATCTAAACCCTGGACTTAATGAAATCTCAGCCTCTTTAACTTCCATTAAAGCATCACAAATAATTTGATCCCAAGAACCATTGAAGTTTCCTCTTCTAAAAAGTGTCTCTTCTGTTGTTGCAATTGGTCTTGTAAGCTCTTTTAAATATGGAAGTCTTACATCTTCAATATATTTTTTCATCTCTTTATTTTCAGGAATTAAATCTGAGAATATTGGAAGAAGTGTAAATTTGAAATCTTTTATTTTTCCATTTTGAATATCTAAATCTAAAACATTCAAGAATTTACCATTAGATCCAGCATTACAAACATGTGTAACACCTTTACTGTTTTTTACAGGAACAGCCTCAGGAACACCATCATGAGTGTGACCACCCATAATAAAATCTATTCCAGTACAAACTTCAGCCATTTTTTTATCTGTATCAAAACCATTATGCGATAAAACAATCACAGCATCTGGCTTCTCTTCTTCTCTAATTTGATCAACTAGTTTTTGCATACTATCTTCATAGATACCAAAAGTCCAATCTGGGATAAACCTTTGTGGATTTGCAATTGTTGTATATGGGAAAGCTTGACCAATAATAGCAACTCTTGCGCTACCCATTTGCTTAATAGTATATGGTTTAAATGCATGTCCTGTATCTTCATCAAAAGCTGGTGCATCATTCATTAATGCATCCTCTTTTACAAATACATTTTGAGCTAAGAACTCTGATTTTAATGCTTTTACATTTTCCAAAATCTCTTCAGCTGTATAAGTAAACTCCCAGTGACCAACACAAACATCAACTCCAAGAAGATTTAATGCCCCTATCATATCTTTTCCTCTAGTCCAAAGAGAAGTTGCACTTCCTTGCCAAGTATCTCCACCATCCATAAATAGTGTTTTATCTTTTCCAAAGCTATCTCTTAAATAATCAACTACAGTTTTAATTTGAGCAAAACCACCTGTTTTTCCCATTACTTTTGCATGTTCTTCAAAATTTACACAAGAAAAAGCATATTCTAATCTTTTATTTCCTTTTATTCCATAATGATCTAGAAATTTATCTCCAACAATATGAGGAACTTTACCAAGATTTCCAAAAAAACCTAAATTCACACTAGGCTCTCTAAAATAAACTGGTAAAAGCTGAGCATGACTATCAGTCATATGTATAAATCTTGCATTTCCATATGGTTTTAATTTATAATAATCTTCAAGTTTTTTAGAAGTTTCAACCATTCTTGTATGAGAATTTGCAAATACAGGTGCTGCACCTAATACAGCCATCATATAAACAAACTCTCTTCTACTTAATTTACTCATTATTTTTCCTTTTATATAAATAAAAAAAGTCAAGATTACTCTTGACTTTTTAAACTAATTTAATTTATTTTTTAGTACTTGTATCCATCGCTAGGACTAGCCATTCGCCAGTTCTCTTTTGATTGAATCTCTTGTGTTAAAGCACTAATTGCAAAACTACAAGATCTCCAAGCTCCAAACTCTATTGAAACCATCTCTCCAGTTGGTTTTGCTTTTTCATCAACAATTGCTATCTCTTTTGCTCCATTTTTCAATGCTTCTTGAGTAGCTTCAATATATTGACTAGCTTTCATACCAAGTCTCATAAACTCAACTTTATGCTCTTTTGCTATTTTATTATATTTTTCTGCTGTTTGAATAACTTTTTCAACACCATTTGATTGCACATCACACTCTTTTTTAACATCAAGTTTTGAAAAGTCTTCAGCACCCAAAGAAGTAAGAGACAAAGATAAAACTGCAGAAATTGCTGTTAATTTAAAAATATTTTTCATAAATATATCCTTTTATTTTCTTACATCAGGTCCATCAACTGGCATACCATTTGACATATAAGCTAAGAAATATAGTAACTCTATCATCTCTTGACTCTCATCTTTTGGAGGAACTTGCCCTTGATCTACAACACAACCTGAAAGTCTTCTCTCAACAGTACCAATATCTCCCCATTTTAATCTTACAACAGGAAAATGTGTAACTTGCCCTAAAAGTGGAGATAAAATCTCATTTCTAACTCTTTGTCCAGAACCTTGCACGTGACAAGTAGCACAAGATAGTTTTAAGTAACCTCTTTGAGTATAGTAATACTCTTTTCCTCTTTCATAAGCATCTTTTTCAGCTTGGCTATTGATTTTTATATCAAAATCTTTTCCAGCTTCTTTACTCTCATTTACCCAATATGCTTGAAATTCAGCCATAGCACCTTTTTTAGTTCCCCACTCTTTCTCACCGTTTGCTCTTAAACAGTCATTAATAGTAGATGTTAAAGATACCATTTTTTTAGTTTTTTCATCATAATATGGATATGTTCCTGCATTTGTTAAATCAGGAAAACAAGTCTGTAATGAATTACCATTAGCAAATTTTTTTGTATAAAGTTCTTCACCTTTATCAATTGCATAATCATATGGTGGCATCTCTTTTAATTGCTCATATTGGAATTTTGCATCTTTAGAATATGCATAACTTCCAATATTGAAATCCATATGTTTAAGACCTTTGTCATATTTAGTTGCCAGTTCTTCTTCATCAGAATATGGAAAAAATCTAGATAAATTTTTTGCTGGGTCTTCAAACTTTGCCTCGAAATATTTTACCATTTCAAGTCTATCTTTTTCTGCTCCCTCATTAAAATTTGCAGCACTTAAAGTTGTTGCTGCAAATAGTAAAAGAGTAGTAGATTTCACTATTTTTGAAAACATCTTACCTCTCCTTTTTTATTTTTTTATCAAATTTATTTGATTTTCTCAGTGCTTGTATCTGTATTTCCTTTTAAATCAGTCCATGTAAACACTATCTCATCTCCAGCATTTGCACCTTTAAATGAGAATTTAAAATATGG
>CAYQFC010000152.1:0-2929 GCA_964416585.1 uncultured Aliarcobacter sp. | reverse complement strand
ATGAAAAAACTACTATATCTTCTATTTTTTATAAATTTTTTAAATGCAAATGAAAAAATTATTACTTTAAGCCCAGCAATAAACGAAATAGTTTTTGCTTTGGGTTTAGGAGATAAGGTTATTGCAAATACAGATTTTTGTGATTTTCCATTAGAGTCAAAAAAGATAGAAAAAGTTGGAGGATATGGAAGTGTTAGTTTAGAAAAAGTTCTAAAATTAAATCCAAGTATAGTTATAAATCAAAGCTATGATAAAAAACTAAATCAAGATTTAAGCTCTTTGGGTTTTAAAACTTTGGTTTATAATAGCAATAATATAGAGGATATAGAGTTTACTATAAGAGATTTAGGAGATAAATTTGACAAAAATATTGAGGCAAAAAAGCTAAATGATGATATAGAAAATAGTTTAAAAAGTATAGAAAATATTATAAAAAATCAAAAAATTTTAATAGTAATTAGCCCTCAAAATACACTTTCAAGTCAAATTTATGTAGCAGGAAACTTTGTATATTTTGAAGATATTATTAAAAAAAGCCAAAACCAAAATGCTTATCAAAGTAGCTTAAAATCGCAACCTGTGATAAATAGTGAAAAGATAATAAGCTTAAACCCTGATATTATTGTGCTTCTTGCTCCTTTTTTGGAAAATGAAGAAACAAAACAAGAAGATATGAAAAAAATGTGGGAAAAACTTCCCATAAATGCAAGTAAACAGAAAAATATCTATATAATAGATAAGTTATACTCAGGAATTCCAAGCCATAGAGTAAAAAATTTAATAGATGATTTTAAAGAGATTTTAGAAAATGTTAGAGCTAAAAAATTATAGTAATTTTATATTAAAAGATATAAGTTTTTGTCTAAAAGATGGTGAGAACCTGCTTATTTTAGGGGAAAATGGAGCAGGAAAATCAACTTTGGCAAGAGTTTTAGCATCTTTAATATCTAGTTCAAATCTATATTATAAAAATGAAAAAATATCTTCTTTAAAAGCTCTAAAAAGAGCAAAATTAATAAACTATATTCCAAGTCATTTTGAAATTTACGATGAGTATTTAACTGTTTTTGAATTTTTAAAGCTCTCTAGCATAGATTTAGTAAATGATGAAGATATTTTAAAAGTAGTTTCACTATTGAAACTTGAAAATTTAAAACATAGCCCTTGCATAAATTTAAGTTCTGGAGAAAAACAGCTTTTATTACTTGCAAGTGCTTTAATTCATGATGCAAAAATAACAATTTTTGACGAGCTTACAGCAAATTTGGATTTAAATAGGATAAAAGAGGTTTTTTTGATTTTAAAATCAGATATTTTAAATCAAAAAATAGTAATCACCCATAATCTTGATTTTGCTTATGCTTTAAAAAACTACAAAGTACTTTTTCTAAAAAAGGGTAGTTTGGAGTTTTTTGATACACATGATGAATTTTTTATTCAAAAAAATCTAGATAGATTTTATGGTGGAAGTGTGAAGATTTTGGCTTCTCATTTGGTGCTTGATTTATGAAAACTCTTTTATATCTAATATCATTTTTAATTATATTTGTATCTCCATTTTTAGGAGAGATAAATATAGACTTGAAAGATATTTTCTCTTTAGAAGAGCATTTAAAAGTGGTTTTTTGGGATTTAAGAGTTCCTAGAACTATTTTGGCTTTTTTTGTAGGTTCTATTTTGGCTATTAGTGGTTTAATTTTTCAAATTATTTTCAAAAATGATTTAATCACTCCCTATACTTTGGGAATTGCAAGTGGAACAACGCTTTTTAGTGCTATATTTATAGTATTTTTTCCACTTTTCCCTTTAGTTTTTGGTTCTGTTTTTGGTTCACTATTTACAGTTTTAGTTCTTTTTTTAATTTCCAAAAATATATATAAAAAGTCTATTCAAAACTCTAGAAATTCTATACTTCTAATAGGAATTGCCCTATCTTTTTTTTATAGTTCTGCTTTAATGTTGCTATTTTTTCTAAGTAATCTTCAAGAAAGTTATAGCATTGTAAGGTTTACTTTGGGAAGCTTAGATATTTTTGGATTTTTTCCTGCATATGTTTTGATGCTTACAGCTTTTTTGATGATAGTTTTTATCTATAAAATGAAAAATAGTATAAATTTACTGCTAATTTCAAATGATACAGCCTTTTTAAAAGGTTTAAATATAGATAAAATCACACTTCTTATTTTGACTTTTATTACAATTTGTGTTGGAATAACTATTAGTTTTACAGGACCAATTGGTTTTGTAGGGCTTGTAATTCCACATATTGTAAAATTAATCTATAAAAAATCTGCTACAAAACTATTTTTACCAAATATCTTTTTTGGTGGAGTTTTTTTGGTTTTTTGTGATCTAGTTTCAAGATTATTGCCTACAAGCTCCACTCTTCCAATTGGGGTTGTAACTGCTTTTGTAGGAGCTCCATTTTTTGTATATTTATTAGTTAGAAAGAGAGATTAAAAATGAATCAAATAATATCAAAAGTTTTGTTTATTAAAGTTGGTGTTATTCAAACATTAAAGTTGGAAAATCAAAAAAGAGATGAATACACAAGTGCAATAAAAAAATATCCAGTAGATAAATCTTTTCTTACAAAAACAGGTTTTATTGATGATTCTCAAGCTGATTTACTGCATCACGGTGGGCTTAATAAAGCACTTTTCCTATTTTCAAAAAAAAGCTATGAAAAGATAAATAAAGAGTTTAATAATATTTTTGATATTAAAAATATGGCATATTTTGGTGAAAATATTATTCTTGATAAGATTTGTGAAGATGATATTTGTGTTGGAGATATATTAAAAATAGGAGAAGCAAAGGTTCAAATTACACAAGCTAGACAGCCTTGCTATAAGCTAAGTCTTAATACTAATCAAAAAAATATGACAGATTTTATATTCAAAAGTGGACTTACAGGTTTTTATGCAAA
>CAYQFC010000151.1:0-2941 GCA_964416585.1 uncultured Aliarcobacter sp. | reverse complement strand
TTTTGAAATTTTGATATCTCTATCATCCATATCAGGTTCTTAAAATTTTTTATGTATGGTAGTGTAGCGATTATTTTAATAGCCCTTTAAAGAGAGAACTATAGTAGCCATCACATTATGGTATAACTCTAATAATATAATTGCTCTAATATGGCTGAGAAGTACACGGAGAAACCCATGAGAAAGGGTTGAGAGGAGACTGAGAGGAAGTTGAGAAAGCCTTGAGAGAGACTCTTTTGGCTTAATTTTGGTAGGAAAAGTTAAACTTTTTTAGCTTTTTTTTCTTTATACTCTTTGTGAAGTTCAAGAGCATTTTCAAGGTCGTCATGATTGTATTTTTTAATATTATCTTGGCTAGAGATTATAATTGATCCATAAGAAATATTTATATCTTTTGCTAAGGTGTAGCCATTGATTTTATAAAGCTCTTTATATTTTGTTTCACTTGAAGTTTTATATGCTTGAAATAAAATCTCCTCTTTTTGCTCTGCTGTTAAAATTTTTAGAGTCTTAACCTCTTGGCTAAACATCTCATCTTTTTCTTTTAGCTTATCCATTAACTGCTTTTTATTTTCAAATTTTTGTTCATGTGTGGCATTGTAATAATGAAGCAAATCCTGACCTATAAAATATCCATCATCTTTATCAAATGCACTTTTTAATTGTTCATAGATCGCACCATCTTCAACCTCTTTTACCTTTTCAAAATACTCTATGTTTTTATCTTTAATCGCTTGAATAAAAGCATCAATCTCATTTTCAATCTCCTCTTTGTTTATATTAGAGGTTTTATTGCCACTTATCTCTTGTCTGTGTTTTGTATCAAGAGCATACTTAGCAAACTCATAGTTTCCTTTAAAAGATTGCAAAATATCAGTAAACTTTTCTAAATCTTTTTCTATTTTATCTTCAAGTATAGGCTCATCTGGAACACCTAGCTTTTCGATAATAGTGTCCATGTCATTCACTTTGATAATTGTACATTTTGATAATGCTCTTTTTATATAAGGTGCAGGGTTTTTAGCTGTAATTATCATCTGTCCGTGAATGATAGATTCCTCTTGTTCTCCATCTTCATTTAGCCTAGTGATTGATTGCTTAACTAAAAGGTCTTTTACAAGTTTATACAATGTTTCATCATCAAATTTTGTGGCTGGATTGCTTATATCGCCGATATGAAAAAAGAGTTTGTCGTATGCAATATCAAAAGTAGATGGACTCTTGCACTCTTCGTCATTGATAGTAATGCAGTATTGCAGTCCAAAAATCTCTTTTATTATTTTATCTAGCAAAATATTTTCTGTTAGCTCTTGGTCACCTAGTAATACTAAAGCAGTGCCACTCTTTTTTAAACTATTAAAAAAGCAAGATAGCCAGTTCATTACATAATAGTAAGCTGCTATATGCTCATCTACCATATAAAAAATTAAATCTTCTATAAAAGTTGAGCGTCTGAAAATTGATGTATCATTCAAGGTTTCAAGCAGATAGCTATCCTCATTAAGAGAAAATAGACTATCAAAACTAATTACATTATTGCTAGCAAGATTAGTGTTATTGAAGCGTTTTAATAGATGTTTTGTAGGTAAGAATCTGTTTCTTGTGTAAAAAAAGTGGTTATTCTCTTTAGAGAACTCTACAGAAGATTGAACATCAAATTTGTCATCATCTATCGTTGGTATGGCATTTTCAAACAGGAGTATCTTTATTACATTAGATGCTCTTTCACTTTGCTTTAATTTTTGACTTTGTATCCCATTGAGTTTTTGTACTAAGACGATTTCAATTGCATGATTTGCAAAAAAGCCATTATTAAACCTATTTAAATAATCTGTTATCTTCTCTTTTAAGGCTCTGGTTAATAGTTCACTTATCCCTTCTTTGTTTTCATACACAAGAGTAGCTCCCACTTTTGAGCGAAAACAGTATTTATCAATTCTTGTATCAAACCATAAACTTGTACCATTGCCATTTAAAATATTTAATACTAAGTTTTGCCAGTGAAAAAGCTCTGCCCACTCTTGATTATTTTTAAATTGGTTGTAGTTTTGTATATAATCATTTACACGTTGGTCAGTAAGAAAGTTCTCGGTTTGTCTTATATATTTTTTATATGCTGTTTCTGCTATATGTTGCATAAAAGTTTCTATCTTTTTATCGCTATTAATAATAATTTCTGTTTGCTCTTTTTTCACTATTTCTTGCATTTTTGTATCCTTTAATTTAAGCCAATTGGATTCACTCTCTTTTCTTGATTTAATCTCATTTTTATACGATTGTAAATCTAACTCTTGCTGCTCTTGGGAGATTGAGGGGAGCATATATGTAAATTGATTTAGGTTGTCTAACATCTCGTTGTACTTTATGAGATTTCTTTTGATATTTGGCCGTTCATTTATATCGTACTCTTTCCAAAAAGCCTCTTGGAGTATCACTTTTATTTTTAAAAGAGTGTAGTATTGAGGATATAGGTTGCTGTTTTGGGGAACTTCTATATCTTTGTGAAACAAATTATTAATCATATTTATTATGTATTCTTCATAGATTTTTTTAAACAACAAAATCTCAAAATCTTCAAGATATAGTCCAAAAAGAGTATTGTTGTTTAGTGTGCAAAGTTCATCATAAAGGGGATATTTAAAATCTACTATAGCACAATTTGAAGTGCTATTAAAATCAATTGAAAAGGTGATGATATTGTTGACAAGTGATATATCACTATGTACATCAAAGAGGTAGTTAAGTTTGTGCATAGTAAGCTGCGTAGGATTGGGAAGTGTATCTATTTGTGTTTTTTGAAGATTCTTAGATGGATTAGTTGCCTTGCCATTTCTAATTTCAATAACTCTTTTAAAAAGAGTGTATATCAGAGTTTTTAAGTATCGGTGTATTGAATCATCTACAAGTAGATGGCTGCAGGATTGCTTTTGTTCGTTTAGAG
>CAYQFC010000150.1:0-2962 GCA_964416585.1 uncultured Aliarcobacter sp. | reverse complement strand
TTTAAACATAAATCTTCCACAAAAAAAAGAAGAAGAGTTTTTAAAGATAGATTTTGCTCCACTTTTTGATTTTGATTTTAAAGAGCATAAAGTTTTGGATTTTTCAAATAATTTAGAGCTAGAAAATATAAAAGATGATGAAACTTATGTTTCAAAACTATTTTCTATTTCAAATAGTTTCGATAATAGCAAAAAAGTTTTGAGTATCAAAAAAGATTTATCTGAACCTTTGATTATTGTAAACACTATTTCAAATGATGAAACTTTATACACAAATAATCTTTTAATAGATGTAAAAGATGGTGTAAAAGCTACTGTAATTGAGCTATTTGTTAGTAATAAAAGTAGCTCTTTGCTTTTGGCAAATCGTACATTAAAAACTGGAAAAAATAGTAGTTTTGAATATATCAAAGTTCAAGATTTAAATGAATTTAGCTCTTTGGTTTTTGCTTGTAAATCTATTCAAGATGATAAATCAAACCTTGAAATCTCAAATTTTGAACTAGGTCTTGGTTTTGCTGTTAATAGTTTTGAAAATAAAATCGATGCTTTAGAGGTAAATTATGAGTTAAATGGTTTAAATAAGCTAAGAGAGAAAGCAAACTCTTCGACTTTGATTAAAACTACTCATAACAACAAAAGTTCAAGAAGTAATATAAACTATAAAAATTCACTTCTACAAAATAGTAGAGCAGTTGTAAAAATAAACTCAATTGTTACAGAAAATGGGCTATATTCAAAGGCTTTCCAAAACTGTAACTCAATACTTCTAAGTGATGATGCAGTTGTTTTTGCACAACCATTTTTAGAAATATTTACAGATGAACTAGAAGCTAGTCATGGAACAACAACAGGAACTTTAAATAAAGATGAGTTGTACTATTTACAAGCAAGAGGAATAAGCAAAGAAAATGCTTATATTATGCTTCTTGAAGCTTTTGAAAACTCTATAAAAGACAATTTAAAAGATGAAAAAGCTAAAGAGTTTATAGAAAACTACAAAAAAGAGAGCTATATCTAAAATGTACAAAAAAGATTTTCCATACTTTGCAAACTCAAAAACTGTATATCTTGACAATGGATCATCTACTCAAAAGCCACAAAGTGTGATAGATAGTACAGTTGAATTCTATTCAAACTACTACTCAAACACACATAGAAGTAGTTTTGGTGATGCAAACAAAGCTACAACAGAGTTTGAAAATACAAGAGAAGTTTTAAAAAACTTTATAAATGCAAGTAAAAAAGAGGAGATAATTTTTACAAGTGGAGTTACACAAAGTATAAATTTTATAGCCTCTTCTTTTGGAAAAAAGTTTAAAAATATAATCATCTCTAGCCTTGAACACCATGCAAATATTGTTCCTTGGCAGATGCAAAATAGAGTTTTTGGAAAAGGTCTTTTTATTGTAAATTGCAACTCTAATTTGGATTTTGATTATGAGCATTTTGAAGAGCTTTTAAAAGCAAATCCAAACTCTTTTGTAAGTGTTGCACATGTTACAAATGCTTTTGGAAAAGTTCATGATATTAAAAAAATTTGCGAAATAGCCCATAAATACGATAGTGCTGTTATGATTGATGGAGCTCAAAGTTTAAGTAGTTTTAAAATAGATGTTCAAGATATAGATTGTGATTTTTTTGCCATCTCAGCTCATAAAACTTTTGGACCAACTGGAGTTGGAGCTATTTATATAAAAGAGAAATTCCACGATAAGGTTGAACCTTATATCACAGGTGGTGCAGCTATAAATATAGTTGATTTGGAAAAAGGGACGACTTTTTTAAATGCACCATATAAATTTGAAGCAGGAACTCAAAATATTGCAGGAGTTATTGCTTTTTCAAAATCTTTGGAGTATCTAAATAACATAGGTTTTGATTTTATAGAGAAGAGAAAAAAAGAGCTTATGCTCTATCTTGATAGCGAATTAAAAAAGCTTCCAGATATAATTTTTTACAATGATTTAAAAGATTGTAGCGGAAGTAGAAGTTTTAATTTCAGTGGAATTATGCATGACGATATAGCTATTTTACTTGATAAATTGGGTGTTGCTGTAAGAGTTGGTCACCACTGTGCTCAGCCTATTATGAAAAAGCTTGGAATTAAAGGAACTATACGAGCTAGTCTTGCTTTTTATAATGATTTTGAAGATATTGATAAATTGATTATTGCACTAAAAAGAGCAATAAGTATGCTAAAGGATTAAAATGAGTATAGAAAAAAGAGTAGCAAATATAAAAGATGATTTAGATTTTTTTGATGAAGAGTTGGCAAAATATGAGTATATTATTGATTTAGGAAAAAAGCTTCCACCTTTTGATGAAGCAAATCAAACTCCAGAAAACCTAGTACACGGTTGTACTTCTCAAGTTTGGCTAATATGTGAAAAAAAAGATGATAAGCTCTTTTTTTATGGGACAAGTGATGCAATTATTGTAAAAGGTTTGGTATATATTATTTTGGATATTTTTTCAAATTCAACTATAGATGAGCTAAAAGAAGTTGATATGGATATTATAAAAGAGTTAAATTTAAGTGAGGTTATAACTCCAAATAGACAAAGCGGAGTTATTGGAATGATTAAAAAAATAAAAGAGTATGCCCTAAAAGCTTAAAAATTAAGGAAAAGATTATGAGCGGAATTTTTAATAAAGATGAGATAAAAGAGAAAATTATAGAGAATTTAAAAAAGGTTTATGACCCTGAAATTCCTGTGGATATTTATAATTTAGGTTTGATTTACAATATAGAATTAGATGAAAGAGACAACTATCTTTTTTGTGAAATAGATATGACACTTACAAGCCCAGCTTGTCCTGTTGCTGATAGTTTGCTTGAGCAAGTAAGATATGTGGCTATGGCTGTTGATGAAGTAGATGAAGCAAAAGTAAATTTGGTTTTTGAACCTATGTGGGAACCACATATGATGAGTGAAGATGCAAAAGAGATTATGGGAGC
>CAYQFC010000149.1:0-3030 GCA_964416585.1 uncultured Aliarcobacter sp. | reverse complement strand
GATGCTTTAAGTGCCGCAAGACCAGGTGCTAGAAGAGAAGTTTTAGAAAGCTTCCTAAAAAGAGTTGAAGAGATTGAAAATATTACTACAAGTAAAGTTGGAGTTACAAATGCTTATGCAATAAATGCAGGACGTGAAGTAAGGGTAATAGTAAATGCACAACTTGTAAATGACGATGAAGCAGTTCTTCTAGCAACTGAAATAGCAAAAGAGATAGAGGAAAAAGTGCAATATCCAGGTGAAATAAAGATAAATGTAATTAGAGAGTTAAGAGCTGAAAGTTATGCAAGATAGATAAATCTTTTAAAAAAGGCAAAAAATGAGAGAGCAAAAACCAACTACAAAAATAATTGCAGGTGCATATAAAGGCAAAGTGTTGGATTTACCGTCGCTTGATGTTACAAGAAGTTCAAAAGCAGCTCTAAAAGAGTCTGTTTTTAATGTTTTACAATTTGATATTATAGATAAAATATTTATAGAAGCCTTTGCTGGAAGTGGTTCTATTGGGCTTGAAGCAATAAGCCGTGGAGCTAAAAGAGCTTATTTTATTGAGTTAAATAAAAACTCATACTCAATACTTGTAAATAATTGTAAAAAAATTGATATTGAAAAGTGTCAAACAGTGCAAGGAAATGCCTTTGTTCAAGCTCCAACAATTTTGGAGTTTCTAAAAAATTCAAAAGATGAGATAATTTTATATATTGATCCACCTTTTGATTTTAGGGATGGTATGGAAGATATTTATATAAAATCTTTTAGATTAATAGAAAATATTAGTGTAAATAATATTTTTAAAGTAATCGTTGAACACGAATCAAATCTTGAAATTCCACAAGTTTTAGGAAAATTTTCTTTGGAAAAAACAAAAAAATTTGGTAAAAGTTCAATATCTTATTATAGTTATAGCTCTTAAAAAGATGTTTAAATTCTCTTTATATTTGCTTTTATTTGTATGTGTGGCAATTTTTGTATTGCCACTATTTTATACAGTTTCTCCATATGAATTAAATCCAAATAAAATCTTACTAGCTCCTAGTTTTGAACATATCATGGGAACAGATAGGCTTGGTCGTGATATTTTTGCTAGAGTTTTACAAGGTGGTCAAACTTCTCTTATTATAGGTTTTTTAGCTTCTTCTTTCTCTTCACTTTTAGGACTTATAGTAGGAGTTACGGCTGGTTATTTTAAAGGAAATGTTGATAGAACAATTACAATAATAATAGATTTATTTCTTACATTCCCAACTTTTTTCTTACTTCTAGCTTTGGTTTCATATATTGAAGCAAATAGTGTAATTTTAATAATAGTAATATCAATTACATCGTGGATGGGAATGTCAAGAATGATAAGAAGTGAAAGTTTTGCACTATCAAATAAGCCTTTTATAAAGGTTTTAAATCTAGCAGATGTAAGTAAAACAAAAATTATTTTAAAATATTTTGCTCCACTTTTAGCTCCTATTTTTCTTATCTCTTTTTCATTTGGAGTCGCTGGAGCTATTTTGGCAGAATCAGGTCTTTCATTTTTGGGTCTTGGAGTAAATCCACCAGCTATATCTTGGGGAAGTCTATTGAGTGATGGAAAAGCTGTAATTGATATTGCTTGGCATTTGAGTTTTTTTCCAGGACTTATGATATTTATAATAACTTTTTGTCTAATACAAATAAGTGATTATTTGCAAAATTTAGCAAATAAGAAAGAGTTGATAAAATCTTAGTAAAATTAGATTTTTACTAAGATTTTATCGAGCCAAGCTGTACTTAAAACTCTTTTTGCAAATCCCAAAATATGTGTTGCAAATGTAACATAATATCTAGGTTTAGGACTGCTACTTTTCATTATTTTTAGTACAACTTCTGCAACACTTCTTGGTGGAAGTGTAAAAGCTCCTTTATTGTCGCTACTTTCAAGTCTATCTTTTAGTTCTTTATTGTACTCATTTTTCCAAAAACTATTTTCTATATCTATGTTTTTTCTAAAATTTTTTAAACTATTTTCTCTAAATTTTGAAGTAACTGGACCTGTATTTATTGTACTTATAAAAATATTGCTATTTTTTGTTTCAAGTCTTAAAGTATCACAAAGTCCTTCAATTGCATATTTACTTGCATTATAAGCCCCACGAAACCTTAAAGATATTATTCCTAAAACAGAACTATGTTGAATTATTTTTCCAAAACCTTGCTTTCTAAATATTTTCATAGTTTGAATAGTTACTTCGTGAAGTCCAAAAAAATTTGTTTCAAACTGCTCTTTTAAAACTTCTGTAGTAATATCTTCAAGAGCTGCTGGTTGTCCAAAACCAGCATTATTAAAAACAGCATCGAGCTTTTTATCATTTTCTAAAATAGTATTTAAAGCAGAAGTAATCTCATTTTTATCTCTAACATCAATTTTAAAAGCAATTAAACCTAAATCTTCTAGCATTTTCACATCTTTTTCATCTCTTGCACTTGCATATACTTTTATATTTTTTGATTTTAAAAAAAGTGCAGTTTCAAGTCCAATTCCACTTGAACAACCTGTAATTAATATGTTTTGCATTATATTCCTAATAAATTTTTGGTTATTATATCTTAAAATAAATTTTAGGCTAAAAAGATGCAAAATGATAAAAATTTAAAAGAACTTTTAGACATTGAAGTAAACTCAAGAAATAATAATTTTGAAATAAGTTATGAAAAGCCAGACCCTTTGCTTATAGCAAAAAGACAAAATGATGAGTTTGCAATACTTTTGTGTGCTTTATTTGCTTATGGAAATGCAAAATTAATAGTGAAATTTTTGGATAGTTTGGATTTTTCTTTATTAAATGAAAGTGAAGAAAAAATAGAAGAAGTACTTAAAAAACACTATTATAGATTTCAAAACAGTTCTGATGTTGTAGCTATTTTTAAAACTTTTGCTAGTTTGAAAAAAGAGATTAGTTTAGAAGAGCTATTTTTTGAAGGCTACAAAAATGAGAAAAGTGTTTTAGAAGGAATTGATTTTGTGATACAAAAAATAAAAAAAGAAGCAAACTACTCTTC
>CAYQFC010000148.1:0-3035 GCA_964416585.1 uncultured Aliarcobacter sp. | reverse complement strand
ATGAACCAATTGGTCCTATGGATGATGATCTGTTTGAGCTATCTTTAGATGAGATAAGAGAGCGAGATATTCCTCAAATGCCACATACTTTAAGAGGTTCTTTAGAGGCACTTATAAGAGATAATGAGTTTTTAAGACCAGTATTTACTAAAAAAATGATAGATACTTATCAGCATTATAAATTCTCAACACAAGTTTGGCCATATGAAGCAAGACCTACACCATTTGAATTTAAAACAATGTACTCTTGCTAAAAAGATGATAGACAAAAGTCTATCATCTTTTTATTTTTAATTCCTCTTCTAAAACTCCATTACATCAGGATTTGATACAGATTGATCAATAATTATTTGTGTGTCAATATCAGGAAGCGGAGATTTATCTGTATATAGCTCACTCTTTCCAGAAATCTCACCACTATAAACATTTGTAGGTTTGATAAAGTTTCTTGGAATTTCAGGGTGAATTTCAAGATATTTTTTATAGAAATATGAAAATGCTGGAGCTGCTAAAAAACCACCCATTTCAGCTCTTCTCATAGGAGTATTATCATCATTTCCAAACCAAACAATTGTCTGAATAGAAGGAGAATAACCACAAAACCATGCATCAACATTTTCATTTGTAGTTCCTGTTTTTCCAGCTAATTCTAATCCTTCAACAGCAGCTCTTTTTCCTGTACCTCTAGTAATTACCTCTTTTAGAATAGAAGTTGTAAGATATACTTGTTCAGGAGTTGTAACTTCTGTTTTTTCTGCTTCAAATTGTGTTGTATTTCCATCCTTATCAATTACTTGTTCAATTATATAAGGTTTTACCATAGTTCCATTATTTGATAAAACTGTATAGGCTTGTGAAAATTCTATTAAGGATAGATTTATTGAACCCAAAGCCAAAGATAAATCAGGATTTACATTTTTAAAACCATATTTTTTAAGCTCACTTGTAACTTTTCCTATTCCTATATCTGTAACTAAATTTAGAGTTGATAAGTTTCTAGAATTTACTAAAGAGTCTCTAAAACTCACAACTCCTTGGTAGTTTCCACCAGAATTTTTTGGTTGCCAAACTTTTTGTACACCATTTTCTCTATATGTAAATGTCCTTCCAATATCAAAAAGCTGACTTGCTGGATTATATCCTTCATCAAGAGCGATTTGATATAAAAATGGCTTTATAGCACTTCCTGCTTGTCTTATTGATTGAAATGCTCTATTGAATACTGATATTTGATAATCAACTCCACCAACCATTGCCAAAATTTTCCCTGTGCTATTTTCAAGGCTTATCATGGCTGCATTTAGCTCTTTTGTAAAAGCATCGTTTGTTGGATTTTTTGTATTTTGTCTTATATCAAAATCTCTTTTTTTAGATGCTTCATAAGATTTTCTAATAGCTTCATTTGCAATTTCTTGAGCCTCTAAATCTATTGTTAAATATACTTTATATCCGCCTGATAAAATCTCTGGAAAATCATTTAATAGCTGATTTATTGCATAATCAACTGCATATGGAGCAACATTTTGTGTTAAGGTTTGATTAAAAATAATTGGTTTTTCATTTATTGATTTTTCATAATCAATTTTGCTAATCCATCCCAAATTATCCAGTCTTGTAACAACTTGATTTGCACGTGCAAGTGAAACTTCAAGGTTTTTTGTAGGATCATAAAAACTAGGAGCTCTTGGAAGTCCTACAAGAATTGCTATCTCTTTTAAGCTCAATTCGTGAAGTTCTTTTTTAAAGTATCCTTTTGCTGCTGTTTTAATACCATAGTATCCATGACCAAAATATACGTGGTTTAAATAACGCTCTAAAATCTCCTCTTTTGTAAGAATTGTTTCAAGTCTTATTGCTAAAAGAGCCTCTTTTACCTTTCTCATAAGCTTTTTTTCTCTACTTAAAACTAATACTTTTATTAGTTGTTGAGTAAGAGTACTTGCTCCTTCGCTATATCCACCAGATTGTATATTTTTAATAACTGCTCTACTTATTGCATCAGGATTTATTCCAAAGTGTTCAAAAAATTGTGTATCTTCAATAGCGATTAAACCTTCAATTACTCTAGCTGGAATATCATCATATTTTACATACTCTCTATTCTCATCTTTAAATGTATTTGCTAAAAGTCTTCCATTTTTATCAAAAAACTGTGTGCTTTGTTTTGGAGAATAATTAACAACACTATTAATATCATCTTTTATCTCTTCATATAAATCGTATAGATAAACAGCTGCCACAATACCTACAATAATTGATATTGCGAAAAAGAGCTTTATAAAGAATTTCATCATTTTTAAGTCCTAAATTTTTTGTTTTTAAAGTTTGAGTCTAAAAGTTTTTTTGTATATTCATCTTTTGGATTTTGAAAAATCTCTTTTGTTTTGCCAAATTCTACTATTTTTCCATTTTTAATAATAGCTACATCTTCACAAATATCTGTTATGCTATCTATATCATGAGTTACAAACAGTATTTTTATATCTAGTTTCTCTTTTAAATCTTTTATAATATTTATAATATTTAATCTATTTTCTAAATCAAGTGAAGTTGTAGGCTCATCAAGAAGTAAAAATTTTATATCACGACTCAAAGCAATTGCAATAACAACTCTTTGTGTTTGCCCCCCACTAATTTGTGAAGGATATTTTTCTAATATTTCTAAAGGCAAATCCAAAAGTTTAAAAGTCTCCTCTTTTTTCTCATGACTACAAAAAATCTGATTTTTTATTTTGGTCATAGAAGATAATGATGTAAAAGGATTTTGTGGAATAAAACCAATAGTATTAAAATTTAGTTCAAAGTTACTTTCAATATTTTTCTCTATTTTTAGAGATTTGGGAAGAAGATTTAGTACAGCTTTTAGTGTTAGAGATTTTCCACTTCCACTTTCACCTATTAAAGCTAGTGAATTATCTATTTTAAGAGAAATATCAACTAGCTTTCTATCTTTTGAGCTAATTTTTAAACTATTTATATTTATCAAATTAAAGGTTCATCCATCTCTTTTGGAATAGGAAGTTTCATAAGTTTTA
>CAYQFC010000147.1:0-3067 GCA_964416585.1 uncultured Aliarcobacter sp. | reverse complement strand
TTTATTTATATTCCTATCTTTTATTATATTAAATAATATTCATCTGTCTAATCTCTAAAGTTTCACCCTCTTCTTGAATATTTTTAAAAGTATAAAATAGTGCTTTTTGAGGATCTGGATAAGCAGGATCAGGAGTAATAAATAGCGTTTTAAAACCATTTTTATTTATATACTCTTTAATTAAATTTTGATTTTTACTTTGTAATTTAGAAACTTCATCAATTATTAAAAAAAATGGAGTATCATTTTCCACTTTTTTAGCATATCTACTTAAAATTGACATAGCAATAGCTACTTTTAATAAAATATTTCCTCCAGAAGAACTATCATCTTTTATATTGTGCTTATTTTCAATATTTTTCCCATTTTCTGTATATGAAATTGTCAAATCTATTGTATCAAATAGATTTATCATTCCACTAGAGCCTCTTTGTTTTATTTCTTCAAGTATAGATTGAATATCACTTATGTTATCTACTGATTTTGTTATATCAAAATAGAATAAAGAATTTTTTGAATATAACATAGTTGTATCTTTAGCTTTTAAATTTAATTGTCGCATTAAATATGCAATACTATCATTTCTTTTTTTTGAACTATCAGTATTTAATCTAATATTTTTTATAACTCCAAAATCTGCATTTGATAAACTTTTATTTATTGAATTTTTTGCTCTTTCAAAATCTATTTCTAAATCATCAAAACTTTGAATTTTACTTGGAATTGTATTCTTTAAAAAAGTGTCAAAATTGTTATGCCTTCTTTTCTTTTCGCTTTCATATTTGTTTTTTTCAAAATTATCAAGTTCATTTAAACTTTCAATAATATTATTTAACTCAACAATACTATTCACTTCATCGAATTTTTCATTGTTAAAATTAATATCTATTAATGAGTGTTTTTCTAGTTTTTTTAATTTATCTATAAATTCTCTAAATTTTGATTTTTTATTTCTATATTCACTTGACAACTCTTCAAAATTAGATATTAAATCAATCAGATACTCATTTGTTTCAAGCTCATCTTCTATTGAAATCTCTAATTGTTTATATTTTTTTATACCTTTTTCATATTTATCTTTTTTTAAATTTATAATTCCAATTTCATTTGAAATTCCATCTGTTTTTTGCTCTACCAAAGTCTCTATTTTGTTTAATAGTTTTCCTCTATTTTCAAGTAAAATATCAAAATTATTTTTTGCTTGCTGTACTGCTGGCAATCTTAAAATTTCATCTTTTTTCTCTTCATATTCTCTTAAATATTTATCTGCATCATATGATATTGCGTAATCTTTTTCTAAATTATTAATTTGAGAAAATAAACTTTTAATCAAAGAGTCATCATCACTCTTTTTGAGTTTAGCTTTAAGATTTTCTATCTCTTCTTCCTCTTTTTTAATAGCAATATTTGTTTCTTTCTCAATTTTCTTTTTTAATAGATCTATATTTTTATCTCTATCAATTCTTCTTTTTTTTATCTCTTCAAGTTTTTTATTTTTTAAAGCTAAAGTTTCATTTTTTTTCTTAATATTTCTACTATTTTCTAACTCTATTTTAATGTTGTTAAGCTCTTCTATCTCATTTGTATATTTTTTTTGAATTTCAGAAATATCTTTTTCTAAAGATATTTCTAACTCCTCTATTTTAATTTTATCTTCTTTGATTATTCTATTTAATTCTTCATTTTGTTTAATAATATTACCAACTTCCAAGTTTAAAGATTCAATTTCAGCAATAAATTTATTTTTATTTTCATCTAGTTTTGCAACCTCATCTTTGTATACAGCTTTAGCATTTTTTAAAGCTTGCATTTTTGAGTATTTTTCTCTCTTTATTATCTCTATTGCTTCATCTTTTGTAGGTATAGATTCAAGATTTGAAATATCAATTTTAAAAGATATTGGAACTTCAACATCAAATTTAACTGGTTTTAACTCATCACAAGATTTTATAAGTAAATTTTTGTCAATAATTGGATAAATAACTTTTTCCCAATCATCTATGTTGTTTGATAAAAACTCATTAAAACTATTTTTAATTGGATACAAAATAGAGTTTGCATAAAAGATTTTATCATTTGAGATTTTTCTATGTTTCCACAATGTTTTTGCATTGCTTTTTCTAAGTTCTTGATATTTTTCATTATGTTTTCTAAGTTGTGAATCTTTTTCATCTTTTTTAGCTTGTAAATTTCTTACAATCTGTTCATTTGATGAGATTTCACTATTTTTATCTTTTAAATTTTTTCTTAAAAGTTCTAATTTCTCTTCTTGCTCTTTTCTTAAATTCTTTATTTTCTTAGATACTTCATAATCTATCTTATCAATTTTTAATTGTTGCTCTTTAATTTTATTATCTAACTCTTCTATTTGTCTATTTAAAGTTTTTTCTAAATTTAAAAAATTTTGCTCAATTTCAAATATATCTTCATCACAAGTTTTTTGTTCAATTTCACTTAAATTTATAAGTTTTTTATTCATTTCATTTGGAATTGTAGTTCCTATTTTATATTTAAGTTGTTCTATTTGTTTTTCTATAATTTCATTTACAGATGATAACTCTTCTTTTAACTTATTTAAACTAATTTTCTTATTATCTAAATCTATTTTTATAGTCTCAAGCTTTGAAGCTAATTCTATATTTTTTTCAAGCTCTAAACTATCAAATTTTTCTTTTAAAAATTCAAGTTCTATAATCTCTTTTTCCAATTTTTTGATTTTATCTTTAACTCTTGTTTCAAATTTCATATAAAGATTTTTAATTTTTTTAACTTTTATTTTATAAAAATCTTCTCTTTTTTTTAATATCATTTCTTCTTCAAAAAGTTTATCAAAATCTTTTATTTCTATTTTTGATTTATAATTTATAGCTTTTGTTACAAAAACTATTTTTTCTTCTAGTTTAATTAATTGCTCTTTTAACTCAATAGAGTTTTTAAGATTATCTCTATTGCTATCAAAAATTTTAAAAAAATTATATGCTCTTGAAAACTCATTTAACTTTCGTATAAAATCATCATAATCAATATTTAAAACTTCATCTTTTCTATCCAAAGATTTTTGTATAGC
>CAYQFC010000146.1:0-3085 GCA_964416585.1 uncultured Aliarcobacter sp. | reverse complement strand
CAAGATTTCGCACTTCTTGAGCAACAACTGCAAAACCTTTTCCAGCTTCACCAGCAGTTGCTGCCTCAACAGCTGCATTTAAAGATAGAATATTTGTTTGGAATGCAATTTGATCAATTACACTAATTGCTTCATTAATTCTATTTACTTGAATATTTATCTCATCCATAGCATTTGTTGTATCATTTGCAAGTTTTTGTCCTTTTTTAGCAGAGTTAGAAACTTGATTTGATAGATTTGACATTTGTGCAACATTATTTGCATTGCTTATTACTGTACTTGTAATCTCTTCTAAAGCAGCAGCTGTCTCTTCAAGACTAGCAGCCGCACTATTTGAACTTTTATTTAAAATATCAACATTTTCAAGAAGTTCATTTGAGCTACTTTGTAAAACAATACCAACTTTTAATGAGTCTCTTAAAAGCTCACAAATCTCATCACCTAAATCATTCATAGCCATCGAAACTTTTGCATAAGGATTTGGAAATCTTGCTGTAAAATCGTGTCTTTTGAAGCTATCAATTACACTTAGAAGCCTATTTATATCTCTTGCAATTGTGTGTTCTAGATAGTTTTGTAAATTATCTAAAAGATTTTTTAAAGCTAATAAGTTTGGAGTATCGCTTGTTTTTTCTATTTTTGCAAGCATATTTCCACTTGAAAGATCTTTTATAAATCTTTCAACATCTGCTATAAATTCATTATCTTTTTTGATTGCTTTACTTGTGTTTTCAATATTTTCATTTATTACTTTTGCAATGATTCCAAACTCATCATCTCTTTTTATATCTATAATATTTGTAGAGTTTGATTTGTGATTTAAGAAATTAAAGAAGCTAAGAGTTCCATCTTTTATCTTTGTCAAAGAAGATGAGATTAAATTTATAGTAATAATTACAAAAATAAGTCCAATGATTGTTGTAAGCAATATAAATGCAATAATAGTGTATATTGAATTACTAGCACTATTTACAGATTCATCTATCATTTTTTTAGAAAAATTAAATGTTCTTTCTCTTTGCTCTTTTAAAAGTTTTGAAAACTCATCTGAAACTATTACTAAGTTTTTAACCTCTTCTCTATAAGCATTTGCATATTTATCTTGTTCGTCTTTATTTCCATCGTTTTCAATTGTTTTTGCAATATAATCATCTAATTTTATATGTACATTTTTCCAAGTGCTAAATGCAGCTTCTAGTCCAACAAATGCTTGTTGTCCAGCTTCTGTTTGTCTTGGAGTGCTTTTGAAAAAATCCCAATGTTTTTGAATTCTATCCCACGTATCAAGTTTTGATTTTTGAACTTTTATAAGATTTTCTTTTGAATTATTATTAAAATAAACAGTTGTAAACTCATAAACTTGTGATCTAATAGCCATTCTTTGACCATCTAAATCAGCTAAAGCTAGTAAAATTGGAACTCTTTGTTCAGCAACCTCTTCAATATCAGTGGACCAAGTTTTTGCACTTTTAAATCCAATAAAACCAACAATCAACATACCAACAAGTAAAACAGATGACAACAGCCATAACCTAGCTTTTATAGACACGAGAACTCCTTAGGGTTTAATATCTAAATTATAGCTAAGATTTTTATATTAGATTGCTTAGTAAAGAATAAATAATTAAATTGTAAAATTAGATTTACAAATTGTAGCAAAATAATTTTTTAATAAGCTAGTCTGTATCCTATACCTGAAATATTCAAAATAGACTCTTTACCAATCTTTGCCCTTAATTTATTTAGAAGGTTTTTAAAAGCAGATTCAGTTGCTTCAAGCTCATCTTCCCAGATATAATTTTTTAGTTCATTTATTGATAAAACTCTATTTGAGTTTTTAATTAAATACTCCAATAGAGCCAACTCTTTATTTGTTAGAGATAATTCACAATCTTTCTCTTTGCAAAATAGTTTTTTATGAAGCACATTAAACTCAATATTTTTACCAAAAGAGATTATATATCTTGAATACTCTAAAATTTCATCAACACATTTTAAAAGGGCATTTTGTAGAGATTTAAAATCTATGGGTTTTGTAAGATAATCAGCAAGTTTTAATTTAGTGGCTTCAAGAAGATAATCTTTATCTGTATATGCACTAAGAATAATTATAGGAATTGTTTTATCAATTTTTCTAAACTCTTTTATAAACTCTATTCCTGTGACATCAGGAAGATTAATATCAGAGATAATAATATCAATTCTATTGTGATTTATAAGCTCTTTTGCCTCTTGAATAGTTGAAGCATCAAATATATTCTCACAAAAAAGTTTTAATGTAGCTTTTACATTCTCTTTTATTTTCTCTTCATCTTCAATATATAAAATATTTAATTTTGATAGAATTTTTAAGTATTCGTTATTGTTCATAAACTCCCCTTGAAAATAATTCATCAATAATATAATAATAAAGCTTAGTATAAATTAATAATTTTTTTAGAAAAAAATCTCTATAATTCAATTTAAATTAAGGAAAATTATATACAATAACAAAAATAATTATTAAAGATTTTAGGAAACGGAGAATTAAGATGAAAAATAGAGTTATCAAGCTTATATGTTTATCTCTTTTTGCTAGTGCTGGTTTAGAAGCTGCTAGTTTAAAAGATAGTGTAGAAAAAGTTTTGTCTACAAACCCAGAGGTTATAGCTGAGAAAAAAAATCAAGAAGCTTTTAAAAAGTATATCGATGAAAGAGAAGCAAAATATTTACCAAGACTTGATGTTGATGGAAGATTAGAAAAAAGTAATTCAGATAAAAAATATAAAAATCCACCTACTGGTACAAGTAATGGTTCAGAGCAAGAAGATGGATATAATTTAGGTATAGCAATTAACCAAATGCTTTATGATGGAGATCTAACTCCAGCACAAGTAAGAGAATCAAAACATAATGATTTAGCAAATACATATAGATCTGAGAAAAATATACAAAATATTGTTTCTGAAACAATTAATGCATATACAGGTTTGGTTCAATATGATGAGCTATTAAATCTTACAAAATCTATGATTCAAACAAACGAAGATAACTTAAGAATAGCAAAAGATAAAGAGTCAATTAGTGGAGAAGTTTTAGAGACTTA
>CAYQFC010000145.1:0-3094 GCA_964416585.1 uncultured Aliarcobacter sp. | reverse complement strand
ACTAGGATTTGCTAAAACCATTCTAGCTATTGATAATCTTTGTCTTTGCCCTCCGCTTAATCGCACTCCCATCTTCCCAACAACAGTATCAAGCCCTTGCTCTAAATTTAAAAGCATAGTTTCAAGCTCTGCAATTTTTAGAGCCTCTATAATCTTTTTATCTTCAATATCTTCACCCATGGTAAGATTAAATCGTAGAGTATTATTGAATAAAATTGGCATTTGTAAAACCAAAAATATATGTTCTCTTAGGCTTTTTTTGGAAATCTCATCAATACTTATATTGTTGTACAAAATATCTCCACTATTTTTTGCATAAAATCCAGCAATTAGTTGAGAAATAGTAGTTTTTCCACTCCCGCTTGCTCCTATTATTGCAACTTTTTCGCCGCTTTTTATTGAAAAACTAATATCTTTTAGAGTGTTTTTATCTTTTATATATGAAAAACTTAAATTTTTGAGTTCTATATCAACTTTTTTATCTTTTATCTCTATTTTTCCATCGCTTTCAATATTTAGGTCCAAAACTTTGTTTATTCTGCTTATTGCTGCTTTTGCACTTGCTAGGCTATATTGAATAGATAAAATCTCTTGGACAGGAGTCATAATAAACCAAATATATCCAAACATAGCAAACATAAGCCCAATTGATAAATCACTATAAGCAACAAGTAAAAGTCCAGCTGCTCTAAAAATCTCAAATGCAAAAAGAAAGATAGTGTAAGATAGTTTTTCATAAGCTACACTTTTATAGTTAAACTCATTTGATGCAACTTTTATGCTATTTGCTTTCTCTATTGATGTATCAAAAAAATCAATCTCTTTATTACTTGCTTTTATCTGTGAAAATAGGTCTAGAGTCTCATTTATATTGCTTTGAAACTCTTCAATAGCTCTATTTTCCTCTTTTTTTAGTTCACCTGTTTTTTTGGCAATTTTTCTTGAAAATATTGCAATTGTTGGTTGAGTAAGTAGTATCATAAGCCCTAAGATTAAATCTATTTTTATAATCACAAAACCAACAGCTAAAAGAGTAAGAGTAGAAGTTATAAGTTTGCTTGAAACATTTACAATAAAGCTATCAAGAGTATTTACATCTGTTATTAAATTTGCTGCAATTTTTCCACTACCAACACTTTCATACTCATTCATATTTACTTTTTTTAGATGATTTAAAAGTTTTACTCTAATATCAAAAATCACTATTTTTGAGATTTTTGTAAATATTTTTGTATTAATTACTCCAAATACAAAGTGCAAAGCTCTTAAAACAATCACAACAACAGTCACAATAGCAACATAATAAAAGGCATTTCCGCTTCCAAAAAACTTATCTATATTGTTTACAAAAAAATCTGGCTTATTTAAAAGCACTTCATCAACCAAAAGTGGAAGTAAAAGAGGAATAGGAACACTAACTAATATAGCAATAATAGTTAAAATTTGCCCCCAAATAAGAGATTTTTTGTTATTTAATAGAAGTTTATATATATATTTTAAAGATATTTTTTCGTTCATAGATTTATTATATCCATTTTTGGCTACAATAAACAATTATTATACAGTTCTTTTATAGTATAAAAATAAAAAGTTGGTTTTATGAAAAAAGTTTTTTTAATTAGCTTATTTTTGGCTATATCACTATTTGCAAAAGAGAATTTTAGTCAAATGAGTAATCAAGAGTTAATAGAGATAATTGGTTTTGTAGATGATAAAGATAAGGCATCTTTTCAAAAAGAGCTTGAGTTTAGAGTTCCAAAAATGAACACAAACGAAAAAGTACAATATGAGAAAAGATTAAACGAAACTCCAGAGATAAAGGTAATTGAAGATGAAGAGTAAAATTTTACTACTTGAAGATGATTACAACTTAAGTGAAACTGTTGCTGAGTATTTTATTGATGAAGGATTTGATGTAGTTTGCGTATATGATGGTGAAGATGCTATCTCAAAAATATATGAAGAGAACTTTGATATTTTTCTTTTAGATGTAAACGTTCCAAAGAAAAATGGATTTGAAGTTTTAAAAGAGGCAAGAAAAGAGCAAAAAATGTCTCCAGCTATTTTTATTACATCACTAAACTCAATGGATTCTTTAGAAGAGGGGTTTACAAGTGGTTGTGATGATTATATAAGAAAGCCATTTGAATTAAAAGAGCTTTTATTAAGAGTTCAAACATTGATTAAAAAAGAGTTTTCAAAAAAAAGTGAATTAATACAAATCACAGAAAATATTACATTTAACCCAATCTCAAATGAATTAAAACTTGATAATGAAGAGATAAAACTAAACTTAAAAGAGCTAAAATTATTAAAATTCTTTTTACAACACCCAAATGAACTTTTAACACATGATAGAATTTATGATTTTGTTTGGGATTATGATGAGGAGTATAGTGATAACTCTTTAAGAACTTATATAAAAAATCTTAGAAAAATTTTAGGAAAAGATAAAATTGTTAGTCTTAAAAAACTCGGGTATAGATTTATCCAAGAGTGAAACAAGAACAATTATTGGGTTTAGTTTAATCTACTCAATATTGGTTCTTTGTATTTTGGGTGTTATTAGCTTTTTATATTATCAATTTAAAAAAGATTTAATGCTTCAAGATATTAGACAAACTCTTCAAAACTACTCAAATAATCATATTCTAAACTTAAAAGAGCTTCATATAAATATCGATAAATCAAATATTTATCCACGAGATGATAGATATAATTCTGCTATTTATGATAGCTCAAAAAGATATATTTTTTCAACACTACAAATGAGTGATATAAATTTAGATGAGGTTATATATTTAAAAGATGGATATATTCATTTAATAAAAGAGCCAGAAGCTTACTATTTGGGTAGTAAATATGTAATTGTTGAGGTTCTTGATGATAATATTTGGTTTATAAAAATTAAATATAAGATGATTTTCTGGTTTTTTGTATCATTTTTTATACTATTAATTATTGGATATTTTATTGCAAAACTTTTTTTAAAGCCAATGAGAGAATCTATTTTAATACTTGATAGATTTATAAAAGATACAACTCATGAGTTAAATACTCCAGTTGCTGCAATTTTATCAAATATAGAGATGAT
>CAYQFC010000144.1:0-3120 GCA_964416585.1 uncultured Aliarcobacter sp. | reverse complement strand
CTATATAGCTTATATTTAATAATAAAAAAAGCTATTTTTTACTATTATTTATTAAAATTTAAAGGATTTAGCATGTTTACAGTATATAATAATGGAATTGTAGATTATAAAAGTTCAACTGAAAATCTATACAATGTAAAAAATATTAATGAATCAAAACAATCTACACTAAATCCAGAAGATGAAACTTTAAATGAGTTTCAAAGAAATTTAAACCAAAATAATCAAGGAAAAAAGCAGAAAAATCAAGAGCAAATTTTATCTTCATATAAAAAAATATCACAAATAAATCAATCAAATAATTTTTATTATGTAAAAGATATAATGAGCCAAGATTTGCTCTATATTGATAATAGCCATACAGTAAAAGAGGCTTATGAACTTTTAAGAGATAAAAAAACAGCTCAAATTCCAGTTACTACAATTGATAAAAAAATCGTTGGATTAATTGATTCTAAATTTATTTTGGCTCTATTAATTCAAAATTTAGATCAAGCGAATTTATTTTTAGGAAGAAGATTAAGAGAGATTAATTTTCCTGAAATTATAACAACAACCCCAGAAGCTGAGTTAAGAGATGTAGTAAAAATAATGTTTGATTTTGAAATTGGAACAATGGCAGTTGTTGATGATACAGGAACTCTAAAAGGAATTATCTCAAAAAGTTATATCTTTAAAGCTATGTCTTGTATTCCACAGCTTGAAATTTGGAGCTAATTTATAGCTCCTCTTCATTATCTAAAAATATAATATTTCTTCCTTGATTTTTTGCCTTATAAAGTAGCTCATCAGCCTTTTTCTTTGCAATAGTAAATGTCTCATATTTATCCCTAAAGCTAACTCCAGCAGAAAAAGTAATTTTTATAGTATCATTATTATAGACAAAATCTGTATCTTTTATAGTGCTTTTTACTCTTTTTATATATCTTGAAACTTCTATTTCATCTTGATAATGAATTAAGGCAACAAACTCTTCACCACCATATCTTGCAATAATATCCTCTTTTCTTGTCAAATCTTTTAGTATTTTTGCAAAACTTCTTAGCACTGCATCTCCACAAGCATGTCCATACTTATCATTTATATCTTTAAAGTGGTCAATATCATAAAAGACAATAGCAAAATTTGAGTTGAAAACATGATATTTTCTCTCCATTTTTTCAACTTCATCATCATAAGCTCTTCTATTTAATATTTTTGTTAAATAGTCTATTTGATGCTCTTCTTTGACTAAAACAAGCTCTTTTTGAAGTTCTTCTATTTGCTTATTTAAATAATCAAATCGCTCTTTATTTTCTGATAATGTTTTTTTATTTTCACTTAAAGTTGCCTCTATTTTAAAAATAGTATCTATTAGTTTTTTTTGAACAATTCTTAGCTCTCTGTGTGAAAATTTTGATATATCAAGAGCTACTAACTCATCTTTTATCTTAATAATCTCTTCATTTGAACTCATTCCATCAACTAAAGTTTTATCAAAATATCTACTCATCAAAGATGTTAGTTTTATTATATCTTCTGTTTTATTTTTTAAAACTTCTCTATCATTAAAAACTCTTTGCTTTGATAGTTTTTTTAAAGTTTTTATAGAATCATTTGAAGTTAGATCCTTTGGTTTCTCCAGAAGTCTTGAAACAAAACTCTCTATCTCTTCAATCATATCAAAATTTACAGATGGTTTTAAAATATCATTTAGAACAAGTATTAATTTTTTAAGCTCTTCGTTTGTAGCTCTTTTTGATAAAATTTTTATTAAATCATTATACGATTTAATCTCTATATCATCTTTTTCACTATCACTTATAGAGCTATTTAAAAGTTCAAATAAATCAAACTCTTCAAAGTTTGTATCACTATTTTTTGCTTGTTCCTTAAATTCGATATAGTAATTTTCTGGTGTTGTAGCAAGACTATTCTTTGCTAAATTAGCCAATGTATTTTTAGTAATATCTTTAATATTTTTCAAAATCTTGCCTTATTTCTTTAAAAGTCTTAGATTATAGCATTTATGATATAATAAAAACTTAACAAACTATACATAAAACTAGGAATTTCAAAAATGCAAGAAAAAAATAATCAAATTTTAAAAAATACAAATGCACAAATCTTAGATGAGTTTAATGCATCAATAATGTTTGATAAAAATCTATATTCTCAAGATATAAAAGGCTCTATTGCTCACTCAAAAATGTTGGCTTTACAAGATATTATTACAAATGATGAGCAAAAAAGTATCGAAAAAGGGCTTTTGCAAGTTTTAAAAGAGATTGAAAATGGAGAGTTTAAATTCTCTTTAGCTTATGAAGATATTCATATGGCGGTCGAAAATAGACTTACAGAGATTATTGGTGATGCTGGAAAAAGATTGCACACAGCAAGAAGTAGAAATGATCAAGTTTGTACAGATTTTACTCTTTATGTTCAAGAAAAAACAAAATCAATTCAAGAACAAATAAAAACTTTGATAGAGACTTTTGTAAATCTAGCAAGTAAGCACACACAAACTTTAATGCCAGGAATGACTCACTTGCAACATGCACAACCTATAAATTTTGGCTACCATATGATGGCATATGCAAATATGTTTAAAAGAGATTTTGAAAGATTTGAAAGCTCATACATAAGAAATAACTACTCACCACTTGGAAGTGCTGCCATGGCTGGAACTCCACACAATATTGATAGATTTAAAACGGCTGAACTTTTGGGATTTAAAGCCCCTACTCAAAATGCTATGGATAGTGTTTCAAATAGAGATTTTGCCCTAGAGTTACTTTTTAATATATCTACAACTATGATGCATATAAGTAGAATTTCAGAAGAGCTTATTTTATGGAGTTCTTATGAGTTTAGATTTATACAAATGAGTGATATGTATGCAACTACAAGCTCTATTATGCCACAAAAGAAAAATCCAGATGTTCCTGAACTTTTAAGAGGGAAAACAGGTCGTGTATATGGAAACTTAATCTCACTTTTTACAGTTATGAAATCACTTCCACTTGCATACAACAAAGATACTCAAGAGGATAAAGAGGGAGTTTTTGACTCAGTTGCTACTATTGAAATTTCACTTAATATTTTAAATGAAGTTATAAAAACTATGATTGTAAATGTTGA
>CAYQFC010000143.1:0-3126 GCA_964416585.1 uncultured Aliarcobacter sp. | reverse complement strand
TGGTGTTGGTATTAAGCAAGTAACTGAAGGTTTAGTTGATATTGCAAATGCTGGTCGAGCTCCAAAAAAAGATGAGATTGAAAGAGGCGATTTAAAAAGCTTCGTATTTGCAATGGATGGAATTGCTGTTATTGTAAACAACAATTCAGATATTAAAAATCTATCAACAGAGCAGTTAATTGATATTTTTACTGGAAAAGTAAAATCTTTTAAAGATTTAGGTTTAAAAGGTGGAAAAATCAATCTTTATGTAAGAGATGCTTCAAGTGGAACAATGGAAGTATTTACAAATGAAGGTATTAAAAATGCTCAAATTTCTCAAGATGCAAAAGTTGTTGCTTCAAATGCTGCAATGAAAACAGCTGTATTATCTGATAAAAATGGTATTGGATTTATCTCATTTGGAACTGTTGATAATAGTGTAAAAGCTATTTGTATAGATAATAGATGCCCAAGCAATGAGACAATCTTAAATGGTGAATATCATATCTCAAGAGGTTTATATATGGTTACAAAAGGTGAGCCAAAACCTCTAGCAAAAGCATTTATAGATTATATGAAAAGCAATAGTGGTGCAGAAATTACTAGCAAACTTGGATTAATTCCTTATCAAAAGTAGTTTATGTACTATCTATTTAATTTTGGGCTTGTTATATCAATTTTTATAACAAGCTCTCTTATACTATTTATACTATTTTTTTTAATCTATTTTTCATTTCCACTTCTTACTTCTGGACATTTTCTAGATTTTTTTACACTTATGTGGAATGAGCAAAAAAATCTTTATGGTTTAATGCCAATGATTTTAGGAACAATTTATATAAGTATACTTGCAACACTAATTGCAACTATTATGAGTTTTTCGTTTGCATCACTTATGGCATTTTTTCTTCCAAAAAATATTACAAATATATTAAATAAATTTATGCTTTTTATATCAGGAGTTCCAACAGTTTTATATGCTTTTATAGCTATATTTTTGTTAGTTCCTTGGCTAAATGATATTTTAGATGGACAAGGTTTTAGTATTCTTACAGCATCTTTTGTATTAAGTTTTGTAGTTCTTCCTACAATGACAATAATTTTATTTAATACATTTAACTCAACTTCAAAAAAAACAATTCTAGCAGCTAAATCTTTGGGCGCAACAAATGAGGATATATTTTTTGATTTAATATTAAAAACTTCAAAAAAAGGGATACTTAGTGCTATTATCTTAGGATTTGCAAGAGCTGTTGGAGATACTATGATAGCTTTGATGATTGCTGGAAATAGTCTTCAAATTCCAAACTCTATTTTAGATAGTGCAAGAACTTTAACTTCTCATATTGCACTAATAAATGCAAGTGATTATGAATCAACTGCTTTTAAAGCAATATTTTTGTGTGGATTACTACTTTTAGTATTCTCTTTTCTAACTGTTGTTAGTTTAAAACTTATAAATAAAGAGGCAAGATGAGTAGAAAAATTGTTATATCTTTGTTTTTTTTAGTAGTTATTTTTTCTATTTTAATACTTGCTATATTTTTTGCATTTGTATTTTACAAAGGTTTTAGTAGTTTCTCTTTAGAGATTATTTTTGATAATGTTCCAATTTTAGATGCAATTTTAGGAAAACAAAGAGTTTTTGATGGAATATTTAATGCAATTGTTGGCTCACTCTTTGTATCTTTATTGGCAATAGTTTTTGCTCTGCCTTTGGGATTTTTAAGTGGAGTTTTTATAGCAATTTTTGCATCAAAAAAGGTTAAAGAGATTTTTAGCTTCTCTTATGAACTTTTGGCTTTTGTACCATCTATTGTTATTGGACTTTTTGGCTTATCTGTTACTATATATTTACACAAAATGTTTTTTGATGATTTATATACTTGTCTTCTAATATCTTCAATATGTTTAGCAATTTTAGTTATTCCATATATTGTTAAAATGACTGAACAAGCACTTTACTCAATTCCATATCAGATAAAAAACTCTGTATTAAATCTAGGTGCTACAAAGTATCAAAACCTTTTTTTGGTACAACTTCCATATATAAGTAAACAGCTATTTAGTAGTGTTGTTTTAGCAATTGGAAGAGCTGTTGAAGATACTGCTGTTATTATGATGACAGGAGCTGTTGCTATGGGAGGAATTCCAAACTCACTATTGGAAAAATATGAGGCTATTCCATTTTTTATATTTTATGTATCTTCACAATATCAAGATATTTATGAATTAAACAAAGGTTATGTAGCTGCTATGATACTTCTTTTTGTATCACTTAGCCTTTTTATTTTTGCATTTATTTTACAAAAAATTGCTATTAGAAGGAGTCAAAAAGTTGAGTAAAAATATTTTAAAAATAGAGAATTTAAATCTTTACTATGATGACAAACAGGTTTTAAAAGATTTAAACTTGAATATAGAAAAAAACTCAATCACAGCAATAAGTGGTCCAAGTGGAATTGGAAAAAGCTCTTTGCTTCTTGTGTTAAATCAGATGATAAAAGAGTATGAAAATGCAAGTTTTAGTGGAAAAGTATATTTTAATGATGATAATAAAGATATTGATATTACAACTTTATCAAATAAAGAACTACCAAATCTTAGAAAAAAAATTGTATATGTAAGCCAACATCCAGATATTTTACCATTTTCTATTTTTGAGAATTTATATTTTCCTCTAAAGCTTCAAAAAATAAAAAAAGATGATGCAAAAAAGTTAATAACAGAGGTATTAAAAAAAGTTCATTTGTATGATGAAGTAAAAGATAGATTAGAAAATAGTGCATATTTACTCTCAGGAGGTCAGCAACAAAGATTGATTTTAGCAAGAGCTTTAATACTAAAACCAAAAGTTTTACTTCTTGATGAACCAACTGCTTCATTAAATGAAGAGTTAGCATTAAAAATAGAAAATTTGATTTTAGAGTTAAAAAAAAGTTGTACAATAGTTATAATATCGCACTTTAAATCTCAAATATTAAATGTAGCAGACTCTATATTTTCTCTAGAATATTAGATTTGATACAAATAATTAACTTTACCATAGTTTAAATATCATATAATCATTAAAATAAAAAGGAGTTACTTTATGAAATACAGAAGCTTAACAGAAGAGATAAAATTATTAGAATTAGGATTGCC
>CAYQFC010000142.1:0-3171 GCA_964416585.1 uncultured Aliarcobacter sp. | reverse complement strand
GCTGCTAATGCTGCTAATTCATTTCCTGTTGATATTAAATCTCTTTGCATTCTAAAACCTTTTTATCTTCATCTAATAATCTATAATTATTTCTTATAATTTTCTCTTGTCTTTGTTTTGCATCTTCGCTTAATTTTGCAAATTTATACTCTTTTTTATCAGCGACAAAAATAGCAAAGTCAGGACAAGCAAGTTCACAATCATTACAACCTATACAGGCTTCAGGATAGATAACAGTAGCCATAAAACCAAGGATTGTATCGTTTTTTTCTCTCATTGCTAAAACACCAGCTGGGCAAACAGCCACACATCTATCACAAGCTGTACAATTGTTTTCTATTACCCAAACAGGTGTATTTAAAGGAGCTTCCATATTTGACATAATCTTCCTTTATAAAGTATAATTAAAATTTATAAATTTTATAATTTATGGTAGTAATAGTACAATATTTTTGCTTATGTTATTAAAACAAAAACTATAAATATTTTAGATATAATCCAAAGATTTTAAAAAAGGAAGCTTTTTGGTATTATATCAACCGCAAAATGGATATTGCTACAATAGTGATACACATTTTTTATTTAATTTTATTTGTAGAAATCTTGAAAAATATAAAAATATTAGTGGAGAACTTCTTGATATTGGAAGTGGAAGTGGAATTTTAGGGCTTTTGTTAGCAAAAAAATTTCCTAAACTAATATTAAATCAAGTTGAAATCCAAGAGGAGTTTCAGCACTTTTCCCAAATAAATGCAAATACAAATAGTGTTGTTACAAAAATGCACAAAGGCTCTTTTTTGGATATTAAATTTTCTTATTGTTTTGATTTTTGTGTATCAAATCCACCATTTTATCATCAAGATGTAATAAAAAGTGAAAATAAAAATTTAAAAATAGCAAGATATAATGATAATTTACCTTTAAAAGATTTGATAAAAAAATCAAATAGTGTGCTAAAAAGTAGTGGAAAACTTTTTTTTTGTTACGATAGTAAGCAACTAAAAGATATTGTTTTATGCTTGAATGAATTTAAATTTAATCTTGAAGCTTTGCAATTTGTTCATCCTAATGCAAAAAAAGAGGCTAGTTTAGTGATGGTGTATGCAAAAAAATCTTCAAAATCACTTCTTAAAATTTTTGAACCTTTGGTGGTTTTTGATGATAATAAAGAGTTTACAAAAGATGTTTTACAAATATATAAAGATGCTGGAACCCACAGTATAAAGGCTATAATTGAGTAATTTGATAAAAAAAGATGGATACAATTTTGCCTTTGATTCAAGTGCTTGTTCTTCTTGTCCTGGAAATTGTTGTATTGGAGAGAGTGGCTATATTTGGATTAGTGAAAATGAGATTTTAAATCTTGCTAAATATCTAAAGATTTCACAAAATGAAGTAAGAGAAAAATATCTGTATAAAGCTTCATATAAATACAGTATAAAAGAGATACAATTAGATGAAAATAACTTTTCTTGTTGTTTTTTTAATATAGAAAAAAGACAATGTATGATTTATGAAGTAAGACCAATGCAATGCAGAACCTTCCCATTTTGGGAATATTTTAAAAAAAATGAGAATGAGGTATATAAAGAATGCCCTGGAATAATAAAAGTTTAATTTTAAGTTTTTTGATTTTACTGTTTTTTCAAGCTTGTGCAAATAAAGTAGTAGAACCTAAAGTAGTGCAGGAAAAAACATATGAAAAGGTACCAACAAAGGAGTTTGAGCTTGAGGATTACTATATTATGTATGCCCTTGAAATGGAAAATGAAAGAGTATATTATGAGGCAAGAGATGTCTATTTTAAGCTTTTTGAACATACAAATAAATATGAATATCTAGTAAGTTCTGTATCTTTGGCAACTCAGTTAAAAGATTATTTATTTGTAGAAATTGCTATTGCAAAGTATTTAAAGCCAAATATAAAAGAGGAAGAGATTTTATTAAGATTGTATAGTTTTGCACAATTAAAGCAAGATAAACTTAAAGAAGCTTCAATAAATGGTGAAAAACTAGTTAAATTATTTCCAAATGAGATAAATTATGATGTTCTGGCTACCATATATTTAACAAACAAAGAGTATGAAAAAGCATATGATATATTTACAAAAGCTTTTGAAATATCAAAAAACTCAAATCATTTAAGAACTATTTCAAATTTAGAATTTTTTCAATTAAATAGAAAAGAACAAGCTGTTTTAAGACTAGAAGATAGTTTAAAAAAGTATGATTATGACTTTAATTTGGCTTTGCAATTAATAGCTTTTTTTGAAGCACAAAAAACTGAAGATAAGATAGAGATTTTACTAAAAGAGATGTTTTTTTATTATAAAAATAATGATTCACAATTGCAGTTAAATAATACAAAAACACTATTTTGGAAATATGTTACAAAAGAGAATATTATAGATTTTTGGGAAGCAAATGGTGAAAAAGATGAGATTTTAATCTCTGCATATAGGGCTGTTGGAAAACCAGAAAAAGCATATTATATGCTAAAAGAGAATTATGAAGAGAGTAGAAATATTGATACTTTGGCCGAAATGGCTATTCTTGAGTTTGATATGGCTACAAACAAAAAAGATGCATCAGGTTCTATTATTGAGAAATTAAATATTGTTTTAGAAAAATCTACAAACCATATATATCAAAATTTTCTAGCATATTTATTAATTGATTTTGATATTGATATAAAAAAGGGTCTTGAATTGGTAAAAAAAGCTCTTTTACAAGAACCAGAAAATATTGCATATTTGGATACTTTAGCTTGGGGAGAGTTTAAGAATAAAAACTGTAAAAACTCTTATGAGATTATGAAAAAAATTGTAGATGAAGTAGGGCTTGAAGATGAAGAAATAAGGCTTCATTGGGAAAAAATTAAGGAGTGCAAATGATACTAGATGAGATAAATAAAAAGACTTTAGAAGATTTAGAAAAAAGGAAAAAAGAGCTTCCTTTTGATATGCTAGGAAGAAGTTTGGCTTCAAATCCATATATGCCAAGAGATGTAAAAAGCTATTTGAAAAGCACAAAAGATGAACCAATAAGAATTATTGCTGAAGTTAAAAAAGCAAGTCCTAGTAAAGGTGTTATAAAAGAGGATTTTGATCCAATATTTATTGCAAATGAGTATAGTAAAAATGGTGCAAATGCAATTTCTGTTTTAACAGA
>CAYQFC010000141.1:0-3171 GCA_964416585.1 uncultured Aliarcobacter sp. | reverse complement strand
CACAAAAATACTTCAAAGATGGCTTAGCAAGTGGTTTAATATCATTTGAAGTAGATAGTTTCGATGAAGCAAAAAAGGTAATTGATAGTGCAAAACTACTTAGTGTAGTTGTAAATATCGGTGATAGTAAATCTTTAATAGTTCATCCAGCTTCTACAACTCACTCTCAATTAAATGAAGAAGAGTTGAAAAAAGCAGGAGTAAATCCGACAACAATTAGGTTATCAATTGGTTTAGAAGATACAGCTGATTTAATTGAAGATTTAAATCAGGCTTTAAACTAAGAGTTTATTATGCCTTTAATTTCAACAAAGGGAGTTTATGGTTTGGCTGCTATGTATGAATTAAGCCAACACAAAGATGAAGCTCCCATGCAAATAAGGGATATTTCAGCAAATGCAGGAATTCCTCAAAATTATTTGGAACAACTTTTAAGTAAGCTTAGACGTGCTGAATTAGTTACAAGTATAAGGGGTGCTAGAGGTGGTTACCTTTTGGCAAAAAGTGCTGATGATATAAAGATTGTTGATATTTTAATAGCTCTTGAAGATGATATTAAAATTATCGATTCAAAAGCTGGAAATCCTATTTTAGATCTTCTTTTTGATGAGTCAAAAGAGAAGGTAAAAAAGATTTTTGATTTAAGTTTGTCAAAGCTACATTTGTATCAAGATAGATACAATGAGTTTTTGCACTATAACATTTAAGTAGGGCTTTTTTAAAGCCTCTTTGGTTTTTCTCTTTAAAGAGTTCAACAATTTATTTTTATGGATTAAAATCTAGCAATAAAAGGAAGAAAAGATGAAATTTGCAAATAATATTACTGAATTAGTAGGAAATACTCCTCTTGTAAAGCTACAAAATAGTAGCCAAGAAACAGGTGCTACAATTTTAGGAAAATGTGAGTTTATGAACCCAAGCTCTAGTGTAAAAGATAGAATTGGTGTAAATATGATAAAAGAGGCACTAAAAAGTGGAAAAATTAATACAAACTCAACAATAATAGAGCCAACAAGTGGAAATACAGGAATTGCACTTGCTAGTGTTAGTGCTGCTTTAGGAATTAAACTAATTCTTGTAATGCCTGCATCTATGAGTGTTGAAAGAAGAAGAGTACTTCAAGCTTTAGGAGCAAAATTGGTTCTTACTCCTGCTGAAAAAGGGATGAAAGGTGCTATTGAAAGAGCAAATGAATTAAATTCTGAAATAACAAACTCTGTAATATTACAACAGTTTCAAAATGCTGCAAATCCAGCAATTCATAGAGAAACAACAGCTCAAGAGATTTTAAAAGATACAGATGGAAAAGTTGATATTTTTATAGCTGGAGTTGGAACAGGTGGAACATTAACAGGAGTTGGTGAAGTTTTAAAAGCACACAATCCAAATATTAAAATAATTGCAGTTGAGCCAGAAGCAAGTCCTGTATTAAGTGGTGGAAATCCAGGACCTCATAAAATTCAAGGAATTGGGGCTGGATTTGTACCAGATGTTTTAAATACAAAAGTTTACGATGAGATAATAAAAATAGCAAATGATGATGCAATAGAAAGCTCAAGAGCTTTAGCACAAAAAGAGGGACTTTTGGTTGGAGTATCTTCAGGGGCAAATGCTTTGGCTGCTAAAATAGTAGCTTCAAGAGCTGAAAATAAGGGAAAAACTATTGTAACAATTTTATGTGATACAGGTGAGCGATACTTAAGCTCTGGATTATACGATTATATAGAAGAGTAATCTTCTATATGGTTTTTTAAAATTAGGAATTTTATGCATGAAAAACCATATCGATCGGTCGTAAAAGCAGTTTCTTGGCGAACGGTTGGAACACTTGATACAATGATTGTATCCTATTTTGTAACAGGAAATTTAATAATGGCAGCATCAATTGGGACAATTGAAGTTGTCACAAAGATGGCTTTATACTATTTTCACGAAAGAGCTTGGAATAGAATAAAGTTTGGTACAGTAAAACCAACAGAGAATGACTATCAGATTTAAGGTGTAAAATGAGTTTAGAGATTATAAAAAATATTGAAGAAAAAATTTTATCTTTAAATACGATAGATTTAATCAAATATATATTAGAAAATCATAAAAATATAGCTTTTAGCACGAGCTTAGGGGCAGAAGACCAAGTGATAACTGATATGATTTATAAAGTTGATAAAAAAACTAAAGTATTTACTCTTGATACTGGAAGATTACATTCACAAACTTATAAAGTAATGGATGAGACAAATCTAAAATATGGGGTAAAAATTGAAGTTTTTTTTCCAAAATATGAAGATGTACAAAATCTATATAAAGTTCAAGGTGTAAATGGGCATTTTGAAACTATTGAAAAGAGAAAAAATTGCTGTAATATTAGAAAAATAGAGCCTTTAAAAAGAGCTTTAAAAGGTGTTGATATTTGGATAACTGGACTTAGAGCCTCTCAAAGTGTTACAAGAGAAGCTATGCCACTTATTGAGTGGGATGATAATTTTAAAGTGATAAAGATAAATCCACTTATAAATTGGATCGAAGAAGATGTTTGGGACTATATAAAAGAAAATAGAGTTCCATATAATAAACTCCATGATATGGGATTTCCAAGTATTGGTTGTGAACCATGTACAAGGGCAATAAAAGATGGTGAAGATATAAGAGCTGGTAGATGGTGGTGGGAAGACCCTGCTCACAAAGAGTGTGGTTTACATAAAAAATAAAGTGATTTTTGGAATAAAGACTTTCTCAAAGAGAGTGCTAAAACACAAGAGTCTTAGCTCTTTCTTCTATCTCATACTTTTTAAAAAAGTATGCAAATTGGAAAGAAAAGTACCAAAAGAAAAGTGTTTGCTCTCCTTTGGATATAAAAAAACATTGCCGTTAGGCAATTCATTTGCCTTGGCAAGGGACACTTTGTCTTTTTGGGATAAAGATTTTTGAGATAAATTTCGTTAAAAAAATGAAACTGTTTGAAGCAAACTTTAGTTTGCAAGTTTTTCATTTTTAGAAATTTATTGAAAAAATCCCTAAAAAGGCAACCGTGTTCCGATTTTGCATACTTTTTTAAAAAGTATGAGATAAAAGAGATAGAAATGATTTTCTTTATAAAAAGAAAAAAAGACAGATTAAAAAAAAGACAGATTAAAAAGGAGAAAATAGATGTTAGATACAAAACAATTAACA
>CAYQFC010000140.1:0-3174 GCA_964416585.1 uncultured Aliarcobacter sp. | reverse complement strand
TAAATAGTGTTGATATAGGAAAACTTATTGGAAAAAATGGAAATATGATAAATGCACTCAAAACAATAGCAAATGGTTGCAAAGCAAAAGATGGAATATCTTATAAGATACAAGTAGTTACAAAATAGATGAATAAAATTTATGTTGCAAAGCTAGGAAAAGCAGTAGGTCTTCAAGGTCATTTAAGACTTTTTATTGACTCTGATTTTCCAGAGCAGTTTAAAAAAGGTGCTGTTTTTACAACACAAAAAGGTCTAAATCTAAAAATTCTTGATTACAATGCAAATAAAGAGCTTGTAAGATTTGAAGAGTTTTTAGATATAGATACGGCAAAAAAGCTTACAAATAGCGAACTTTTTACAACAATAGAGAATACAAAAGAGAATTGCCAACTAAAAGAGAATGAATTTTTTTGGTTTGATTTAATGAATTGTGAAGTTTTTGAAGGCGATTTAAAGCTAGGACTTGTAAAAGATATACATAGATATCCTTTAAATGACTATTTAGAAATAGCAACTTCAAGAGATTTGGTAGAGAAAAACCTTCCAAAAATATTTTTAATACCACATATTTTTGACTCTTTCGTTAAAGAAATTGATATTGAAAATAAAAAAATATTTGTTATAAACTCTTATGATATTTTAGAAAATTCTTAAAATATCATCTTCTTAATAATTGCATCTTGCATCAAACTCTTCTTTTGTCATCTCAAGTTCATAAGCTTGAGAAAAACCATTTTTAATTAGCCTATTTAACAAAACTTCTCTAGAGTCTAAAGTTTCAAAAGGTCCATAATATAACTCTATTCGGTTTAAATCATCTCTGCAAAGATGAATATTTGGATCAAGACTTGTAGCCTTATCTAGATATTTTTTATATAAAACACCTTTTATTTTTGCTACGTTTATAAGCTTCAAGAATAAAACATCACTATTATTACTAGTTGACTCTTCTATTGATTTTTTGTTTTCAACTATATTTTCTTCTTTTGTCTCTTTTTCTACTTCTTGATTATTACTGTTTTGAATTTTTAAAAGTTCTTGTTTTGCCAAAAGAGCTTCTTCTTTTAAGGCTTCGAGTTTTTTCATCTCCTCTTCAAGTAGAGTTTTTTTCTCATCAAGAGACTCTTTTTGTTTAGAAACAATCTCTTCTTCAATCTTTAGGCTCTCTTCTTCAATTCTCTTTTGCTCTTCTAAAACTCTTCTATTTTCCTTTGCTTCTTCACTATTTATTTGCTCTTTTTGAATAAATTTGTTTGTAAGGTTTTCTAGTTGTTCATTTAATTTCTGAGAATTTATGCCACTTAAATCAAATTTTATCTCTTCTTCTTTTGGTTCATCTTTTGGCTCTTCTTTGACAAGTGTTTCTTGGTTTTGTATAGAAGTTTCTGCAGTTTCTTGCTCCTCTTTTGGGGAAAATACAATTAATAAAATACCAATAATTAATATAATTACCAAAAGAGAGATAATTGAAATTAAAATAACTTTAATTGATGGTTGTTTAAATTTTTTTTCTGTTTTAATTTCAACTACTGGTATATTTTCTTGTTCTATTTTTTCATTTTCTTGTGCCATTTTTACTCTTTTGTTTTACTATTTTTTACTCTTTTATAGTACTCTTTTCTATACACTTTCAGCTCTTCTTTTCTTTTTTCTCTATACTCTTTGTCGTACTTGAGTCTTTTTTCTTTGTTTTGTTCGTAATACTCTTTTTTTGACTCTTTATAATCTTCTATTTTTCTAATAATAGACTCTTTTCTGCTATCAACATACTCTTTTTGCTTATGTACAATCTCTTTTATTTTTGCTAAAAAATTATCATCTTTTAGCTCAGCTTCATAATCAAACTCTTGTTTAATCGTTTTGCTCTTTTGGTAATAAGCCCTCTTTTTATTTTTATGTGCTAAAAAGTTCGCTTCTCTTCTTTTTTTTAACTCTTCTAAATTCATTTTATAAAACTAAAAATTAATTTTTAAGCCTATTTACAATATCAAGCATATTATCAGCTGTTGTAATTGCTTTAGAGTTTGCTTCATAAGCTCTTTGAGCTGTAATTAAATCAACCATCTCATTTACAAGTTTTACATTTGAAAGCTCTATCATTCCTTGCTGTAGATTTCCAAACTGCTCTTCTGTTGGATTTCCTTCTAAAACATCTCCAGAAGCATCACTTTGCATAAATAAAGACTCACCAAGCGGAATTAAACCAGCTGGATTAATAAAATCAGCCAAGGTAATTTGCCCTAATTCAACAGTATCTCCAGTTTGTGCATCTGTTGCTGTTACTAGTCCATCTTTTCCAATTGTTAAATCTCTTGTATTATCTGGAACAACAATTTCAGGAGATAATGTATATCCATTTCCATTTACAATTGAACCATCAGCATTTAGTTTGAAATTTCCATTTCTTGAGTAGGCAATTTCTCCACTAGGAAGAGTTATTTGGAAAAAGCCTTTTCCTTGAATTGCAACATCAAGTGGATTTGATGTAAGCTTCATATCACCTTCTGTGAAGTTTTTTTGAATATTTGCAATTCTAACTCCAAGACCAACATCAATTCCAGTAGGGTTTATCGTTGTTTGAGTTGTTTGACCCGCTGTATAGTTTAAAGTTTCATACATTAAATCTTGAAATTCAGCTCTATCTTGCTTAAAACCTGTGGTATTTACGTTTGCAATATTGTTTGAAGTTACATCAATTTGATGTTGCATTGAGTTCATACCTGTAGCTGCTGTATATAATCCTCTAATCATATAAAATCCTTTTAATTACATAATTATTTAATTATATTTTAGGAATCTTTAAAAGTTGATAAAGCGATAAATTATTTTTGCTACTATTAAGTAAAAATTTAAAACAAATTCTATATAATGCATACTTATTGAAAATTATATTTAAACAAATAGAGGAAAAAAAGAATGAAGATTCTAATAGTTGATGATAGCTCTACAATGAGAAGAATTATCGGAAATGTAGTTATGCAATTAGGATTTGGAAAAGAGAACTTTGATGAAGCAGAAGATGGTGTAAAAGCTTGGAAACTTCTTAGTGAAGCTCATTATGATGTTATTTTGACAGATTGGAATATGCCAAATATGAATGGTTTGGAGCTTGTAAAAAAGGTAAGAGGAGAAGGAACACACCAAAAAACTCCAATTATTATGATTACAACAG
>CAYQFC010000139.1:0-3180 GCA_964416585.1 uncultured Aliarcobacter sp. | reverse complement strand
GCTCTTTGTACCATATCAGCAGCTAAAAATCTTATAGTATCTGCTTGTTTTTGTAATAATTCTTTTGACATTATTTATCCTAAATTTTTCTATTTATTTTTGAGATTTTGCAAGATTATAGCCAAATAGTGTTTAATCTTTAAAGTTTGAGTTTATTATATTTTATATGTTTGGAAGTTTTTTTATTAAAATAAAAGTGGAAAATTCCACTTTTATTTAGATATGATTTATTGTTACATCTTCATCTATTGATAGTTTTACATTTGAATTTGTATAAACATTGTATGATTTTCCACCAATACTCTCTTTACCGCTTTGTGTCCAATCAGCCTTATCAAGCTCTACAATATCTTTTTTATCACCTTTTACAACAAGTTTTTTGCTATCTAAATCTAAAATATCATCTAAATCAATAGATATTTTATCTGCCTTAGCATTTGTCATATCAACAGATTTTGTATTTTTTGATATTACATTTGTTAAATCAATATCATCTCCAGATATTTTCATCTCTCCAACACTATTTACCTCAGTTATAGATTGATTTTCTCCTCTTAATTCAGTAGAAGTTGCAATAATTTTAAGATCAACATCTTTTGTACCTTCTGGAGCTTTTAAGATAATACTATCATACATATCAGTTGTACCTTTTGGAAGTTTAATATCCCAAGTACCATCTTTATTATCAAGAGTTTCAAAATTACTTATAAGTTCACTTCCAGCTGGAACACCTGCTATTTTAACAGTTAAACTTTCACTTCCATCTTTATCATTTAAAGCTGCACTAATATCAACCATAAACTCCTCTCTAGTATCATAGAAATCTGTCATTTTTGCATCAAATCTAACATCTTCTATATTTCTTACTTCAAGTTTATTTCCTGTTCTATTTCCTAAAGCATCAACCTCATAAATAGTAAATGTTTTACAATTTAATCCATTTGCATTTTTATTTTTTAATACAAACTCTTCCCAAGTTATAGGTTTTTTACAGATAATTCCCTCTTCAAATCTATAACTATTCTTACTTCCACTTAAAAACAGTACATCATATCCTAAACCACCATCTACCATAGTATATTTTTCAGCAGCATTTATAAACACACTATCATTTCCAGCACCAGTAAAGATATTTGTATCTTTTGCTTTTCCACCAACAACAACTAAATCATCTCCAATTCCCGTACAAACCGTACTAGCTTTTAAGTTATTTTCAATAATTATGCTATTTTTTCCGCTTCCTAAATCAATCTTACTTCTATCTAAACTATCTTTTATATGTAAAGTATCATTACCACTATAAGTTGTTAGATTTGATAAATCCATTGTTCCACCAATAGTAATCTCATTATCTCCAAAACCTAAATTTACAGTAGTATGATCAAGATTTTTTCCTATTTTTAACTTATCATCTCCATTAGAAGTAAAAATATTTGACCAATCAACATTGTTTGAAATATCAATACTATTTGCTCCATCTCCAAGATTTATTGTTGTATTTGTTACACTATTTCCAACTTTTACAATATCATCTCCAGCATAAGTATGAACTGTTGATAGATGTAAATCTTTTCCAATACTTAAAGCATTGTCTCCAAAACCTAAATTAATTGTTGTAGATTTTGTATTTCCATCTATAAATACTTTATCATCACCTTTTCCGCTATAAATATTTCCTAAAGTTACATTTCCTTTAATATCTAAAGCATTTTTAGCACCCTCACCTAAATTTACAGTTGAGCTTGACATATCATTTTTAACCTCAACATAATCATCACTCTTTTTAAATATAGGATCTGTAATAATAACTTTACAGCTTAACTTATCATATGATTTAACAACATATCCATTTTTTGTTAGTGGATCAATAACTATCTCATCTTTTGTATCTTTAGGAATATAATTTACATTTATATCAGCTTTTACAACATCTGCAATAGCCTTGATATTTATACTTGTAAAATACTCATTATTATCTACTTTAAAGCTAAATCCACTATCTAAATCTGAGTTTTCTATTGGCTTAAATACCAATTTACCAGCTTTTATCTCATCCATTGAAATATCAGTTTCACTTGCTACTAAATTTCCATTATAGTATAAAGCACCATTTACAATAGGAGCTATTGCAACAAGAGTAGCACTCGATAATCTTCCAAAATCTTCTTGTTTAACTGTATATGTTTCATCTTCATTTATAGTGATTTTTGCATTTGATAGGATTAATCCAGAGTTTGTAGCTTCAGCTTCCGCAAAGTTTTTTCCATCAAGATTATCATTCTCTTCAGTTGCTCTAGCTGTTATTCTTAAATTTATATTTTCCGCATTTTGAACTGTTTTTAACTCAAAAAAGCTATTTTCAAGTTTTAAAGTATTTTTTGGCACATCAATAGTAATTGTTCCATTTTCTACTCTTACTCCATTTATAATAGCATCACTTGGAAGACCATCTATTTTTACACTTAAAGTTTCACTTCCATCTATATCTTTTAAAGCAGCACTATAACTTACTTTATAGATTTTATAAAGACCTGCATCAACTGTTGTGCTTCCGCTACCATTTCCAAAATTTCCACCACCATTTGAATTATTATCTTCTCTTAAATCTTCAGCTTTTGCATCAAAAGTAACATTTTCTACATTTTTTATAATAATTGTTGCACCTGTTGCTTTATCAATTACAGTAAATTTATGACAAGATAATCCATGTATTCCTTGATTTTTTGCTAAAAATTCATCATAAGAAACTGGTTTTTTACAAACAATTCCATCCATAAATTGATATTTATCTTTTCCTTTTGGTAAATAAAGCATATCATATCCGCTTCCACCATCTATAATAGTTTTATCAGAACCTTCGCCAACAAAAATTCTATCTTCTCCACCACCTGTAAATACATTAGTATGAGTTGCTTTTCCTTCTAAAATTATTGTATCTTTATTTGTTCCTGTAAGTACCGTTGTTTTAGTTATTTCACCTTTTACATCTAAGATATTTTTACCTTCTCCTAGATTTATTAAAGCATCACTTGCATTTCCTTTGATAACTACATTATCTTTTCCAGCATATGTATGAATTGAACTTTTAGAGAAATCTTTTCCTACATTTAAACTATTATCGCCAAACCCAAGATTTACAACACTACTATTTATTGAACCTTTAACATTTACATTATCATC
>CAYQFC010000138.1:0-3188 GCA_964416585.1 uncultured Aliarcobacter sp. | reverse complement strand
GGAGCTGAAAAATTAAGAGATGATGTAAGATTTGAGTTTAAAAAAAGATTTGGAAAAGATATTTTAGAAGGCTATGGAACAACAGAGACTTCTCCTGTGGCATCTTGTAATCTTCCAGATAAAATTTCAGAAGATTTTGAAGTTCAAATAGGGCAAAAAATAGGAACAGTTGGTATGGCAATTCCAGGAACAACTATAAAAATAGTAGATCCTTCTACATTTATTGAGCTAAATACAGGAGAAGAAGGAATGGTTTTAATCTCTGGTATTCAAGTTATGAAAGCTTACTTAAATGATGAAGAAAAAACTAAAAGTGTTTTAAAAAATATTAAGGGAAAAACTTACTATATAACAGGAGATAAAGGAAAACTAGATAATGACGGCTTTTTAACTATTGTTGATAGATATTCAAGATTTGCAAAAATTGGTGGAGAGATGGTTAGTTTGGGAGCTGTTGAAGAGAAAATTTCAAAATTAATAGAAGATAATAGCAGTATTGATTTTATTGCTTTGGCTATTAGCGATGAGAAAAAGGGAGAAAAAGTAGTTTTATTAATTTCAAATATAAGTTTAGAAGAGAGAGATATTTTCAAACAAAAGATGATTAAAGAGTTTGATAATAAATTAATGATTCCAGAAATTATACAAATTGTCGATGAAATTCCAAAATTAGGAAGTGGAAAAAAAGATTATATAAGAGCAAGAGAGTTGTTAGTTTAGATAATGTTAAACTCTTTTTTCATATTTGAAACAAGCTCTTCAACTTTTTTTCTATCAAGCTCATTTTTTGATTTTTGAGCTAATGATAGAAGATTTAAATGGTATTTTTGTAGGAATTTAAGAATATTTGGATGTTTCTTTTCACTATTTTCAATTGAAATATTTTCATTTATCATAGCAAGAACAAGTTCATATTTTCCCATAAAAGCAGCATAATTTATAGGTTTAACACCGTAAAAATCGGCTACTTCTACAATGCCTTTATTTATATTATGTATAAAGTTAAAATATTTTGAAGCACTATTTAAAACAATTAAGTGCATTATATTTCTTCCTTGATTATCTTTAGCAAAGTAATTTGCTTGAAGATTAAAGAGTAGTTTTACACTATCTTCGCACTTTTGACAGATAGCAATATGCAAAAGCGTAAAGCCATCACTATTCTTTTCATCAACATCTATACCAGCATTTACTAAAGTTCTAATTGTATTTAAATATAGTTTTTTATCTTTGAATGGTTCTTTGTTGTTTTCATTAATTAATCTAAAAAGAATATTATTTCCAAACTTATCTTTTTGGTTTAATTTAATAGTTCTTGTTTTTAAAATTGCAAATAGTTTAAAATTAAAATTGAGAATTGAGCTAAAAAATAGAGGTTCGTTTTTATAATTTAAACTATTTACATCAATGCTACAATATTTAAAAATTATCTCTAAAATAGCTCTATATTGCCCATTTAATTGAATATGTTTTCTATAAATATCATCTAAATCCTGCTTGTTTTCTATATGTAAAATAGTATCTATTAAAATCTCTATAATATTTTTTTTATTTGAGTTTTTTAAGTTTGGATTTGCACCTTTATCAATAAATGGTTTTATTAAATCTTTATTTTTTACGCCACCTAAAATTAGATATAAAAATGGTGAAATTCCATCTTTATTATCTTTGTTTACATCTATTTTAAAGTTTCTAAAAATTTCTAAAATCAGATATTTATCTTCACTTTTAAGAGCATAAAAAAGTGCATTTTCGCCTTTATTATCACATATTTCAATATCTATTTTTAGATTTAAAATCTCGCAAATCAATTCAAATTGCCCACTTTTTTTATCTTCATTGTGTTTTGGAATTTGAATATAAGTTGATATTGCCTCCATAAGAATTGTTTTTCCTGCTGGATTTTTAAGGTCAAAATTAAATTTCATATTAGAGATAAATTTTAGTAATTTAATACTTTCTTTACCTTGTTGAATAAGATAGAACAAAAAGCTTTCACCTTTCGCATTCTCTAATGTTGGATTTGCCCCAAGAGAGATTAAAAATTTTGCTAAATCACTATTTTCAAGGACATTTCTGCTGTGTAAAATAGTATTTCCAGCTTTATTTTTGTGATTTATATCTATTGTTTTTTTTGAAGCTAGAAATTCCAAAGTATTATTATTTGGATTTAAAACAGCATCAAAAAGTAGATTGTTTCCATGAGCATCAATATTATCAAATAGTGTACTTGCTTGTAAAAGATACCTAATAACCCCGCCATTTGCACTATTTAAAGACTCTTGAAGAATTGTTCTATTTGAGATATTTAGATGATTTATGTTTAAGCCAAAATCTATAAGAATTTGTAAAATTGCACTATTTTTTGAGTAAATTGCATAAAATCCAGCTGTCTCTTTGTAGATATTTTGTTTTGTAATATCAATTTTTTTCTCTAGCAACCAAGAGACCGATAAAAAAATATCTTTTTTACAAACAATATGTAATATAGGCTCTTCATCTATCTCTAAACTATTTAAATCAAGATTTAAATTACTGTATATTAAGTCTAATCTTTCGTGACTAGTATTTGGGCTTGTAAGTTCTTCAATAAAATCATCTTTTGTAAAATTTTTGTCTTTGGCAAGTAAACTATTTAACATATTTTCCTAGTAAATAATATTTTTTCCTAATTATAATTAAAATATATTTACTGAATAGTTAAACTTGCATTTTAATTATATTTGTTAAAATAAAGATGCTATTTAAAGGATTTAAATTGAAGAAAATTGAAACTATAATAAAACATTTTAAACTTGAAGAGTTAAAAAAGGAGTTGGCAAAAGCTGGAGTTTTTGGTATGACAATATCTGAAGTAAAAGGGTATGGAAAGCAAAAAGGTCATAGTATGCTCTATAGGGGAGATGAAAATGATATAGATTTTTTACCAAAAATCAAAATTGAAATGGTAGTTTTGGAGAAAGATGTAGATAGAATTGTATCAACAATAATTAATAGTGTAAAAACAGGAAATATAGGGGATGGAAAGATATTTATCTCTCCTGTTGAAAAAGTAATTAGAATAAGAACAAATGAAGAGGATGAAAACGCAATATGAGTAAAAATTTTATAATAAAAAAACCACTAGATATGCACTTGCATTTAAGAGATGGAGATATGTTAAGTCTTGTAGGACCACTATCATCAAA
>CAYQFC010000137.1:0-3230 GCA_964416585.1 uncultured Aliarcobacter sp. | reverse complement strand
ACTTTATCTTTTAGATTAAAGTGCGGTCTTAGAAGATTATACTTAAGATTACTTTGCCACTCACTATCAATTTCTATATCAAAAATCCTAAAAGGACCTTTTCTCCAAGGTATCAAAGCTTTTGCTGTTTTTAAAATAGTTTCATACTCAATATCAGTTAAATCAGCCCTATTTCCAACACTAAACCAATCACCATAATCTATTTTTAAATCTTTTTTCTCTATTTTTTGTGTATTTTGAAGCTCTTTATACCAAGGTTCTACATTTTTCCAAGATCTACACTCATCTTTTTTCTTTTTTAATTTTTCAATATTCATAAAGGAATTATAGATTTATATCTTAAAAATATATCTTAAGCCCTATAATTCCAAAGATTTCAGACAATATATGATAAAATAATCGCCCTATTAACTGTGAGTTAATTAGAAAACTATAAAATCTTACAAAAATAACAAAAGGACTATTTTGAATTTTAAAGCTATCTTATTCTCTTTTAAAACAACCCTTGTTTTATTAGCACTATTGGCTGCTGGAGCTGGAGTTGCTACTTTTATAGAAAATGACTTTGGAACATCAAGTGCTAGAGTTTTGGTTTACAACAACATTTGGTATGAAGTTGTAATGATTTTAACAACAATAAATCTTCTTGGAATAATCTATAAATTTAAGATGTGGAAAAATCTTCCTAGATTTCTATTTCACTTCTCATTTGTTGTTATATTAATTGGTGCAATTATTACTAGATATATTGGTTATGAAGGAATTATGCAAATTCCACAAGGAACAACAACAAATAAAATGATTTCACTTGAGCCATATCTACAAGTAACTATTAAAAATGGTGAAGAGATAATCTCTCACAATGAGTACCAAAAAGAGTTTACATCTTTATTGCCTTCATTAAATAATTTTTCTCATACAATTAATTTTGACAATAATAGTCTTAAAATATCTTATAAAGATTTTATGTTTGCAAAAAAAGAGGCTGCAACTATGGGACTTTTAACTGTTGAAGCAGATTTAAATGGAAAAAAAGAAGATATTAGACTTCCAGGACTTAGAGGTCAAATAGGAGTTCCAAAAGAGCTTAAGTTTGATAATTTAACAATTGTTCTAGAGTATGGTTCAAGATATTTAGACCTTCCTTTTTCTATTAGATTAAACGAATTTAAACTTGATAGATACCCAGGAAGCATGAGTCCTTCATCATATGCTAGTGAAATTACAGTTATAAAAGATAGTAAAACTTATGATTATAGAATATTTATGAATAGAACTTTAGGTGAAGGGAATTTCCTATTTTTCCAAAGTTCATATTTTCCAGATGAAACAGGAACTGTACTATCAGTAAATAATGACCCTGGAAAATGGCCAACATATTTTGGTTATTTTTTACTTGCTCTTGGATTATTATTAAACTTTTTTGATAAAAAATCGAGATTTAGAAAGCTTGTAAACTATGTTGGAGATAAAAATTTAGCTGCTTTTGCTTTAGCGATTTTACTTCTTTCATCTTCAAATTTAAATGCAAATGAGCAAAAAGTAGAAGAGAAAAAAGAGGATAAAGTTGAATTAACTGTACAATATTTAAACAACTTAAAAGATAAATCAAAAATAACTGCTGATAAATTTGGGCATTTAGTGGTGCAAAGTAGCGGCGGAAGAATGAAACCACTTGCAACATTAAATAGAGAAATTGTTCAAAAGTTAAGTGGTCGTGCTACATTTTTAGGAATGGATGCAAATCAACTTGTTTTAGGAATGCTTTCAAATCCAGATGTTTGGAAAGATGTAAAAATAATCAAAATTCAAACTCCAAAACTAAAAAAATTCCTAAATATTGATGAGAGCGAAAACTATATCTCTTTTTCTGAAGCTTTTAGCTCTAAAGGTGAATATTTATTGTCAGCTGAGACAGAAAAAGCTCTTCAAACAAAGCCTATTGAAAGAGGAACATATGAAAAAGATTTAATTAAAACTGATGAGAAATTAAATATTATTTATTCAGTATTTAATGGTGCTTTATTAAATATTTTTCCAAAAGTTTATGATCAAAAAAGTGCAGATGATAACTTCAAATGGTATTCACCACTTGAAGCCATTCAAAACTTTACAGGTCAAAATCAAGCAGCAATTCAAAGTGTTGTAAAAGGTCTTATGTCATCTTTGGCTGAAGAGAACTGGGAAGCTGCAAATAATTTTATTGATATGACAGCTTTATATCAAGATAAAGTTGGAACAGATATTAAACCTTCAAAAGAGAAGATTAGTGCAGAAATAATATTTAATAAACTAGATATTTTCTTTAATCTTACATTGGCTTATGTTCTTTTAGGCTTTATTATGGTTGCTTTAGCTCTTGTTGTTATATTTAAACCAAATTTTAAAGCAGCAAAAACAACAAAAATAATATTTATTATACTATCTTTGCTTTTTGCTATTCAAACTTTTGGTATGGCTTACAGATGGTATCTTTCAGGTCATGCTCCTTGGAGTGATATCTATGAAACTTTAATCTATATTTCTTGGTCTGCTGTTTTTGCAGGAGTTATTTTCTTTAGAAACTCTCTATTAGCCCTAGGAGCTGCTACAATTATTGCTGGAATTTTTATGTTTACAGCACATTTAACAGATGTTGATCCACAAATTACAACTTTAGTGCCTGTTTTAAAATCATATTGGCTAACTATTCATGTATCTATTTTAACAGCTTCTTATGGATTCTTTGGACTTAGTGCAATTTTAGGATTTTTAACGCTAATTATGTTTATTTTTAGAAAAAATAGAGAACATCTAAATGATATTATCAAACACATTAGTGCTATAAATGAAATCTCTTTAATTATTGGTTTGGCTTGTATTACTGTTGGAAACTTTCTTGGTGGAGTTTGGGCAAATGAGTCTTGGGGAAGATACTGGGGATGGGATCCAAAAGAGACTTGGGCATATGTTTCAATTATTGTTTATGCAATTGTAATTCACCTTAGATTTGTAAAATCTCTAAACACACCTTATGTTTTAGCTACAGCTTCATTATTGGCTTTTAGTTCAATTATGATGACATATTTAGGAGTAAATTTCTATTTATCAGGAATGCACTCATATGCAACAGGAGATCCTGTTCCAATTCCAACTTGGGCATATGTTACAGTTGCAACTGCATTTATTTCAATTTTACTAGCATATAGAAATAGAGATTTAAAAAATATAGAGTAAAAAAGGGCGAAAGC
>CAYQFC010000136.1:0-3295 GCA_964416585.1 uncultured Aliarcobacter sp. | reverse complement strand
ATCATCTACACTCAATTTTGCAGGAACAATTGGCTTATTTTCAGGAACAATTGGTCTTGGTGTTTCAGGAGTTATATTCTCCTTTGGTCCTTCTGATTCTGGTCTTGTTGGTGTATTATCTACTGGTTTATTTGGTTCTGTTGGTCTATTTGGATTTGTAGGTTTTGTGATACTTGGTGGAGTAAATGGATTTGATGGATTTTCCCCCAAAGGCTTATTCATATTATTTTGGTTTATTTGATTGTTTTGTGCTTCATTTAGAATATGCGATTTTGGAAGTCTAAAATCCTCTCCCAAAGCATTTTCTTCTTTTCTAAGATTTATATTTTCTGAAAAAAGTTTTTTTCTTAAATCACTTATTACATCAGACATAGAACCATCTCTAAGAGCAAAAGCTAAAGATTCAGCAGTTTCATCTTCTACTTCTTCTTCTCCTTCTGTTGTCTCTTCATCTGTGATATTTTTATCGCCTTTAAATTTAGCTTCTCTTAAATCACTCTCAACATCAGTCATAGCTCTATGGGCTTCTAAGATTTGTTCTAAATCTCCTCTAGTAAAAAAAAGCTCTTCACTTCCAAATGCTGTTTCAAGTAGGCTAGAATCAATTAGTTGTTGTTGCCCTTGCATCAAAACTATAACATCTTGACCATCTAACAAAATCTCAATTTTTGCACTTTGTGTATTTGAACTATCACCATAAACTGTATCATTTTCATTAATAATATCTTGTACTTTTAGCTCTTTAATATTTCCAGCTTCATCTTTTACAAAGAATTTCCCACCTTGTAGGCTTTGTACTACTCCTGCTTGTTTTGCCATAATTCATCCTTTTTTAGATTTTTTCTATTATGACAGGAGTTTAGTATCTTTTTTTTATTTTGTATAGTACCCGTTTGGGTACCATAGACAATAAATCTATATTAACCCATAGGATACAAAATCTCTTTTTGTATCTCTTCTATTTTTCCAAGTAAAATATCATCAATTTTAAAATCAAAGGCTTTAAAGCTATCTTCTAGTTGTTCACTTTTTCTAGCCCCAATAATAGTTGAAGCCACAAAATCAAAGTGCTTTGAGTATGAAACTGCCAAAGTTACAGGACTTACTCCATAATCTTTTGCCAATTCTAGATATTTTTGTGTAGCTTCAAGAGTTTTTGAGTTTACAAATCTATGTGCCATAGCTTGAACTCTTTTGCTTTTATCTTTTAAATATAGTGAAAATCTTACATCCGAAGGAACAAAAGAGCTATTATATTTTCCACTTAAAACCCCACCAGCAATTGGACTATATGGTAAAAGCGATATATTTTCTTGCCTACAAACATTTGCTAACTCATCAAAAAATCTAGGATTTAAAAGAGAAAAATTGTTTTGAATAGATTCAAATCTTGCAAAGCCTCTATTTTTACTTGTCTCATTTGCTTTTACCAATCCATAAGCACTATCGTTTGAAGTTCCAATATATCTTACTTTTCCACTTTTTATTAAATCATCAAAAGCTCTTAAACTCTCTTCAATTGGCACAATGGTATCAGGCCAGTGCATTTGATATAAATCTATATAATCTGTATCCAAGTTTTTCAAGCTTGTTTCAACTGCTTTTTTTATGTGAAAACTATCTATTGCAGTTAGACCATGTCTCACAGGTGGCACAAACCAACCGCTTGAAGCTCCAGCTATTTTTGTTGCCATTATTATGCTATCTCTAGATTTTGTTTTAAGCCATTTTCCTACTATTTTTTCAGTTAAACCAACGGTCTCTTTTTTTGGGCTAACAGGATAAAGCTCAGCTGTATCATAAAAGTTTATTCCCCTATCATATGCCATATCAAGGATTTTAAAAGCCTCTTTTTCATCTGTACTACTACCAAAAGTCATAGTTCCCATACAAATTGAACTTACTCTAAGTCCTGTTTTTCCTATATATCTAAACTCCATTTTAAAGCCTTTTTCAAATTTTATGAAAAATTATAACAAAAAAGGCTAAAAAGCAAAATCTACTCCATAATGCAAATCTCTTTTTTAAACATATGCTTTATAGTCTCTTTTAAAACTATCAAAATTATAATAGTTGTAGCAAAAGCCAAAAAATAAGATAAATATTCATAAAAAGGTTTAGAAGTTTTTTCATACATTAAAATAGCACTCAAAGTAACAGCTGCCATAGGAAAAGTAAATGCCCACCAAGAGATAAAAAATTGAATTTTTATAAAATTTTTATACATAAAAGCTACTAAAATAGTAAAAAATAGTCCCAAACTAAATAATACTTGTGCAAAAAAATCCAAATTTGTTGTAAGTTTCATATAAGATAAAAAACCAATTGAAGGTGGAGCTATTAAAATAAATAGTGTTGGCATAAATTTTGGGGCAAATGGATTATGGAAAATTACTCTATTTAAAATAATTGCAAATAAAATTATCCAGAAAAATATCCCAATTGAGAAGTAAAAAATCAAAATAGTATTATCCCAAATTCCAACTCCAGCAATGGGAACTATAAGATTTCCAACTATTGGAATAAACCAAGCAGGATTAGAATGCACTATTTCAAGACTATTATTTATCCAAAATCTTATTGTATAAAATGTAAGAAAAATATGTAAAACAGCACCAAAATAGAAAAATATAGTTGATATTTCAAGATTAAACTCTCTATATGAAGCCGATAAAATAAGCATCGATATAGAAACAGCTGCAAAAAAGTTTACTCTTATTGGATGATTTAACTCTTTTTTTACCTCTTCACTATATTTTATTATTTTTAAAATATATGTAAAAAGTATTATAAAAAATAGAGCTGTTGTAGAAAATAATAAAATATTTGCAAAAATAGGTGAAAAAGCCAAAATATGATGTAATCTTTCAAAAACCAAAGTAAGCCCACCAAGCCCCATAACCATAGCAAACATCATAATAGGAAAAAATTTCAATCTATTTGATGGAATTGCTTTTATACTCTCACTACTCATAAATTAATCCTCATTTTAGTAAAATAGTTAAAAATTTTAGGATTTCTTTTGGCAAAACAGAAAATATTAGATTTAAAAAACCAAAATCTTCATTTTATTCAAAAAGATGAAACAGTAAAACTTCTTAGTTTCAATAAAGAGAAAATGAGTCTTGAAATAGCTATTTATAAAGATGAAAAATTCATAAAAAATAGCTCAATGGTTTTTGCTCATCTTCCAAAGAGTTTAAAATCACAATTAAATCCTAAAAAGTAATTATATCTATAAATTTTTTAATAAAAGATTGTTTTAAAATAAGATTTAATTATATTAAATTAATAA
>CAYQFC010000135.1:0-3324 GCA_964416585.1 uncultured Aliarcobacter sp. | reverse complement strand
GAAAACATATAGAGTTGCTAGATGAGATGAGATTATCAAAAATTTTAGGCTTTGCTGATAGCGATATCGGAAAATTAGCAAAACTATATTTAGAAGAAGCTAGTACAATAAAAGAGATAAAAGCAAAACTTGATGATATTTTTTCTATTAAAACAGCACTTGAAGGTTTTGAAGAGGAGAGCAAAAGTATAAAAGAGTCTCTAAAAAATGCACCTTATTTTGAAAACTATGATGATTTAAAAGATTATGTTGTAGAAAAAACAGCACTAAAAGGTAAAAATCTATTTAAACCACTTAGATATATTTTAACTGGTGTTGAAAATGGACCAAATTTAGCAGATATTTATCCATTTATTAAAAATTATATAGGGGAGATTGTAAAATGATAGATGCTTTATTTGCTTCAATAATAACTATTTTATTTAGTGTTATTTTTCTTTATAAGTGGGTTGTAATAATTTCAGCTATTTTATCTTGGGTTAGACCAGACCCATATAATCCAATAGTTCAAATGTTATATAGACTAACAGAACCCGTTTATGCAAAAATAAGAGGTCTAATTCCAACAACTTTTGGTGGAATGGATTTAGCTCCACTTATCTTAATATTTGCTCTTATATTTTTAGAGACGTTTTTACAAAAAATTTTGATGTAAGAAGATATGAAAAAAGTAATTTTAAATCTACTCTTATCTCTTACTCTATCTTCAAGCCTCTTTGCAAATAGCTCTTATACCGACTTTATGCAAAGTGATTTTAAAGTAACACTAACTTGGCTTGAAGAGAAACCAAAATCAAGTGCAAAAGACTTTTTTATTCTTCAATATCTAAATAGTGAAAATCTTAGCTTTCTTGATGCAAAAAGAGCTTATGATATGCGAAAAGGAAACAATGCAACTTTAGAAAAAGCTTTTAAACAAAAATTCAATGAAAAACTAAGTAGCGAAGATAGATTTTGTTACAATGCTTCAATTTTAGAACTAAAATCAACAAATCCAAAGTGTATAGCTCTTGGTCTTTCATCTTTAAAAAAAGCTTCTGAATTATCAAAAAATGATTTACATTTTTTTATATCAAAACTTGATTCCTACCCTACTTTAAAAAAAGATTTACAAATTCTTGCAAACAACAGTGTTTTTGAAGCCTTAAAAATAGGTGGAGCAAAAGAGTTTTTAAGAGTTTTTTTTGCTGTAAGTAATAACTATAGAAATAGATTTTTAAATAAAAATATTGATTTAAATTTTTTAAATGAACTAGCAAAAGAGAAAGATTTTGAGAAATTTTTAAGATATGCTATATATGATAAAGATTTAAAAAACATTCAAAAATCTTTTGATAATCTTAATTCAAATCAAACTTTAAACTCAACAATTTTATTTATGCTAGGAATAAATGCGATAAACAATAAAGATTTATCAAAAGCCAATAGTTTTTTTAGTCAATCATATGATAAATCATACCTAAGCCAAGATAAAGATAAATCTCTTTATTGGAAATATTTAAGCTCAAACGATATTAGTTTTTTAAATGAATTAGCTTCAAGCAGAGATGTAAATATCTACTCTTTGTATGCCAAAGAACTTTTAAATATTGATATTTCCAATATTGTTTATAATCTTCAATTGCAAGATGGAACTTCAAAATATAATATATATAACCCTTTTTTATGGGATGAAGTTACAAGTGATACAAAAAAGAATTTAGATGAAACTAAGCTTCAAAACTATAAAAACCTTCTTTCATACAAAGATACAGAAGCTCACTTGGCTTTTATTTTAGAGCGATTTGAAAAGTACAAAACTCACTATTTTATAACTCCTTATAAAGATATTTTAAAAAAATATGATATTGATAAGCAGGTATTAATATACTCAATAGCAAGGCAAGAGAGCCGATTTATTCCATCTGCTATATCTTTTTCAAGTGCTCAAGGGATGATGCAAATTATGCCTTTTTTATCAAAAGATATAGCAAAAGAGCTTAATCAAGCCTATAATATTTATGAACAATTTATACCAGAAAAAAATATTGAATTTGCAAGTTACCATTTAGATAAATTAAATAAACAGTTTGATAACAACCCACTTTTTGTAGCTTATGCTTACAATGGCGGAGCTGGATATACAAGAAGCCAACTAAAAAAAGGACTTTTTAAAGAAAAAAATAGATTTGAACCTTTTTTAAGTATGGAGATGATTTCCTACAATGAGACAAAAGATTATGGAAAGAAAGTTTTAACAAACTACTATATTTACAATAACTACTTAAATAGCGAAAATAAAATTTCGCTATCAACTATTTTACAAAATTTAGTGTCGCCTTATTAGTAGCACTATTTTGTAAATCTAAAGAGAAGTTTTTATCACTATTAATATTTTCAAACTCAATTAAATAATATTTTCCCCAATGATTTTTAAGCATATAATCTTTATACTTTTCATCATCTCTTTCTATTTCAACAACTAAAATAGGCTCTTTTTTATTAAGATATAAGTTGTAATTATTTTGCTCTAAACCTTGAAACTCTTCTTTTGCAAAATATACAAAAACCAAAAATTGCTCTTTTTTACTTTTATTTATGCTCTCATCAAGCATATTTAAATGAGTTGCCATAAAAACAACGTCAACCTCTTTATTTTTTACAATATCGCTCTTTTTTGTAAACTTAACAGCCTTCGTTTCAGCATCACTTTTATCAAAATATCTAAAAGCACTATTTTTTGGTGTACAAGCTATAAAAAGAGTAGAAATTGCCAATAAAAATAGAAATTTATACATAAATTCTCCTTTAAAATTGCCTATTATTGTACATTACAAAGGCTTTAAATTAAATTTCCATAAATAGAGTTTAATAACTATTTTGATAAAATCCAGCCTATGAATAAAAAAAGATTAGTAGTGGCATTTTCAGGGCCTTCAAATAGTGGTAAAACGACAGCTATTGTAAAAGTTGCAAGTATTTTGCAAGATAGCAATTTTAAGGTGTGTATAATAAAACACGATCCAAAAGACAAAGCTATGTTTGATAGAGAGGGAAAAGACTCTTTTAAATTCTCTCAAACAGGAGCCGATGTTGCAGTTGTAAGCCCAAATAAAACAACAATATTTAAAAAAGATAGCTCAAGTATAGATGAGCTAATAGATATTTTTAAGGATTTTGATTACCTTTTGGTTGAGGGCTTAAAAACTTTAGAGCTTCCTAGAATCTCTATTTTTAGAGATAGACTTGATGAGAGCTATTTTGATGTTTCAAATGCTTTGGCAATTGATGAGACTATTGATAAAAAGCTTATTCCAAAGAGTTTAGATATTTTGGACTTAAATA
>CAYQFC010000134.1:0-3369 GCA_964416585.1 uncultured Aliarcobacter sp. | reverse complement strand
AGAAGAACTTAAAGAAATGGGAGCTTTAAGAGCTGATTATGCACAACTTGAAGCATTAAACAAAGAGTTAAAAGAGCAAGTAAAAAATAAAACTCTAACGATTGAAGAGCTTAATAATAAAATCAATGAATATAAGCAAGAAAAAGCACCTAAAACGAACGAAATCGTTTTAGATGATAAATCTATCCCTGAAAAAGAAAAAACAGTTTTAAATCAATTTACGGGCGATTTAACTACATCTATGCAAAAAGAGATAAAAAGGGAATTAGTGACAGTTAAAACTGGACTTTTAAAATCAGAAGATAAAGAGTTAAACATCATCAATGAGCCAAACAGTTTATTTCAAAGCATTAAAAAATCATTCTCAAATCAATTCAATGTACTTTATGAACTTGCAAAAGAAAAAGCAAAAGAGTTTTACAAAGATATTATCAAGTCCAAAGATACTGAAATAGAAGCCTTAAAAGAGAAAAACAAAGAGCTTTTAAATTCTAATTTTACTAAAGATAAAAAGATAGAGAAACTAGAAGAACAAAACAAGCTATTTAGCAAAGAAGTATTAGAACAACTCTTAACTAAACAGCAAAAAAAAGATATAGCAACTACTCCAAAAGCTCAATCTTTAGAAGAGATACTTAAATCACCTATAAAAAAAGAAGATTTAGACCTAGCTACAAAAGAATTAAAAGAGATTTTATCTCAATCAAAAACAAATAGAGTTCATAGAGAAAAATAAAAACTCGACAAAAGGTACTAATTTTATTTATCTTTTTAAGGGCAAAAAATACAGAAAAAAGTATCTCTTTTTTCTTCTTTTTATAGTCTAAATAAATCTTTAAGAATTACGGACATAAAAAAAGCCTATTTTATCGTAGCTAGACGCACTTTTATTTCCCATATGGTGCTTAATATTTCCCATATGGTGCTTAATATTTGTTAAAAAATTTCCCATATGGTGCTTAATATTTGTATTATTTCCTATAAGGTACTTTTTAGGAAATAGGATATAGAATACTTTAAATTTCCCAAAAGGTGCTTAGATGGATTTGAGCTTATTAGTACATAAAAATAATGCTTTAACAGATGGCAATATTCCAGATAGAAAAGTAGTAGCAAATAAACTTGTAAATGTTTTACATTACAAGTATGAACAAGAGGGTGATACTTTCAAAATAGCTATCAATGATTTAGCAGCTCTTTTGGGTATGACTTCTAATAGTGGTAAAACTAAGCAAATGATAGCTGACGGAATAAAAATTTTACAGCAACCCATAGAACTTAGAAACTTTGAGTACAAAGGTAGAGGAATAAAGTGGCTATCAGCTCCATTTTTAAGCGAAGCGACAATCTATACAGATGATAAAAATTATATAGAAATTAAATTATCTGATAAATTACTTCAAGGTTTAAAACAAAAAAAACATTACACAACGATTGATTTATCAGTATCTAATCAGTTTAAAACTAAATACGGCTTAGTAATTTATGAAATATATCTACGATATAAAAATGCTAAGAGAGAGGAAATTCCACTAGAACTTACTTATCAAGATTTTTCACTAGATGAATTAAATAATAAATTTGGAACAAGCTTTAACTATATCTCAAAAATGCTAGAGGGAATTAATAGAGGCTTACAAGAAATACAAAAAATCACTGGGAAAGATATTACAGTTCATTGGATAGATGTTGATAAAAAATTCCGTTTTGTTTGGGAAAGAGAAAAGGAAACACAAAGATTTATGACTGATGAATTAGCATTTATCAAGTATATCAGAACTCAATATTTTAATGAATTTTTACTTGAAATAGATAACTATAAAACAAAAAAATTCACTGGTAAAATTGCCTTGCAATGTACAGAAGAGGGCTATTTAATAGATATGCTAGGGAATGTTAAATTTGGCAAAGCCGAAGCCAAACAGTTATGGAACTATTTATTTACACATCAAAATCAGATTATGGCTTTAAAGCAATCTAGATTTAATTTTTAGGAGGATTGAAATGTCAAAGAAAAACTATGTAGAAAAGCTAAATAAGATTTTATCTTTTAATGGAAATGAGAAACACTATTCTATCATTTGGAAATCTTTACAAACTCAAAGATTAATACTTGTAAACAGTTACAAGCTCATAAGAAAAAAAAGCTATCTAGTATAAAAGATTTATATTTTAATAGTAAGAATTTTATAAATAGGGGGGATCCCCTACTTATAAATCAATGTTTTCTATAAATTCTTTTAAATATGAAAAAATCCAATTATAGAAAACGATATTTTTTATTTTTTCGGTTGTTTTTTTCAACCTTTTTTTATTCTCTTTCAAAGTATACTCCTTGTGTATAAGAAAGAGTTTTTAAATAAAGATGCTAAGAAACTTGAATATCAACTAATAATGGTTTAAGTCCTTTCTTGCTAATATTTCTCCATATCAAAGAGAAAAACACACAAAATAATCTATCAAAAAAAACTCTTTTAATAGGGTTGGCATATAATCTAATCGGTCAATTAGATTATATGAGACAAAACTTGATGGGTTATTTTTTTATATAAAAATAACTTGACCAGTAAAAAGGGTGAATCCAACCCAAATTACGAAGTAACTATAACATATTTTTTTTAAAATAATATTAAAATACGGTTTTTTTTGAAAACAAATTTTTAATGTGTTACTAAAAGTAACAAAATAGCAAATATATCAATATTTATGCAAATTGTATCAATAATAAAATAATATTTTTATTATTGTTTATTATTTAAGTGTTAATAATATTTTCATTTTTTACTCCTTTTATAATTATTTATACAATACTACATTCCAAAATATTAATTTTTTTCTTCTTATTTATTTTGACAATAATGATTTTATCATTTCTAAAAATGCTCTTCTGTCATTTCTTTTATAATTTAAAACTAAGCCTTTTATCCCTTTTTTAAATTTTATTTTGAGATACAATTTAGAAAAATCCAGGAGTACAAATGAAGAAAATATTCATACTTTTAGTAGTAATAACAACTCTTAATGAAGTATCAATTTTAAAATTAATGCTTTTATATTGACAAAATCCTATCTCTTGTGGTAGGATTTTCAACTAGCATTCCGTAGTGGTGCTATGTTGCAACATAGCACCTTAAAAGGAGCTAGTTGTTTTTTATTGGGTACAAGCCCCTGCAAAAAAAATTTAAAGGCAATTACTAATTATGAGAAAAGGTACTTTTTCAGTTCAGACTGCTAATCCAAATTCTGCTAAACATAACTCAAGAGAACTAGCTCCAAAATATTTAATTGATACATCTGCAAAAAATTATTATGAGCTATTAAAAAAAGATGATGATTTTATTTTGGAAGCTCAAGCAATTTACAAAGAGA
>CAYQFC010000133.1:0-3373 GCA_964416585.1 uncultured Aliarcobacter sp. | reverse complement strand
GTTACAAGAACTTTGGAGTTTTATGCTAGAAAAAATATGATTTGTGGAGAGTGTGATCTATTTTTAAACCCAAATAATAAACCAATAGTTGTAAATCATCTTCTTACAAATTTTCATTTACCAAAATCAACTTTAATTATGCTTGTTGCTTCATTTATTGGTTTAGAAAAAACCTTAGAACTTTATAATATTGCTATAAAAGAGAACTATAGATTTTACTCTTACGGCGATGCTATGCTTATTATTTAATATTTAGGAGAAAAAATGGCGCACTATGTACTTTTTGATACAGAAACAACAGGAGCAGCCCTAGAAGATAGAGTTATTCAATTTGGTGCTATGATTTTAGATAATAGCGGAAAACTGGAAGTTTACAATGAATTTTGTAGCAGTGAAATAGAGATAAAATTTGAAGCTATGGAAGTTCATAATATAACTCCAGATTTACTAGAAAACAAGCCAAAAGCAGTTGATACAAACTTTTATAAAAGATTAGAAGAGTTAAATAGTAGTGAAAATTTTCTAATTGCTCATAATATAAATTTTGATTTAGATATGATAAAAAAAGAGGGATTTCTAAACACTTATAAACTAATAGATACTTTAAGATGTGCAAAACATATGTTTCCTGAACTCCCTTTTCATAGACTTCAATATTTAAGATATGCACTTGATTTGTATAAAACTGAAAAAGAAGAGGCTAAAAAACTAAATATTGAAATTAAAGCTCACGATGCTATTGGTGATGTACTAGTCATGAAGCTATTTTTATCAAAACTTGTAGCAAAAACTAGGGAACTATATCCAAATGAAAATCCTATGGAAAAATTAGCAGAACTAACAAAAACTCCCGTTTTTATAAAAACTTTTAAATTTGGAAAATATAAAGGTGAAAATATAGATGATGTTTCTAAAAAAGATAGTGGATATTTAAATTGGATGCTAAATAATATGGCTGATTTAGATGAAGATATGAGATTTACACTAGAAAAAACTTTAAAAAAATAGTTTAAATAGATACAAATATAGATTAAAACCTACTATTAAAATATTCAAAAACCAAAAAGCATATCTATAAAAAACTGCTAGAATTGATATTATAATATAGAAAATAAAGAGATAAAAAGGTGTATAAACTGAATAAACTTCTATCTTATAATTTAAAAAAATATCTAAAAAATTATCAAAATAGTGCGAAATATTTAAAATATGTGCAAATATTTCTGCTGGATAAAAAATATTAAAAAATATTGTAATTGGTATTGAATAAAATTGTTCTAGTGCAGTTTGAGCAAAGAAAAAATGAACTATTGGATTAAAAACCAAAAACATCCAAATATTAAAAAATATATATAAAAATAGTCTGTTTCCATTATTAAAATATTGTAAAAAAAGATATATATAAAAAACGGCAAATATAGAAAACCAAAATCCAATTGAAAATATATATTTTGGAAAAAGTGAAATTACTATTAAAAAAGTATAAAAAAGTGTTATATAGGAGATGATTTTTATATTACTTCTTAGAAGAAAAATACCCATACAAAAAAGCACAAAAGCCCTTAAAAGAGATGGAACAATATTTGTTAATAAAAGATAATAAAATAAAACAAACATTATAACAATAAGAATATCAAACTTTTTATTTCTAAATGGAAAATATTTTTGATGAAAATATGAGTATGGGTAATACAAAATCCAATAAATTACAAAAGATAAAACAACCAAATGAAATCCTGAAAGTGCCACTACATGGGCTATTCCATATGATGTTATAATATCTCTTAAGCTACTATCTACTGGAACTGCCAAAAATAGAGCATTGAAAAGTTCTATTATTTGTGGATTTGTATGGTTTTCTAAGATATTATTTAATACTTTTTCTTTAAAAGAATTATCTTTTTCTAGCTTTTCAAAATAGATAATATTTGTATAAAAGCCTTTTATAAAATCCATAAAAACAATATTTCTTGTATCAATAGCCAAAAATATATAATCTAGTTTTCTTAAATCTTCACTTTTATTAATTTTGGAATGAAACTCAAACTTATCTGCATTTAGCTTCAAAATATTAAAATTATCTTTTTCATAAATATTTAATATTTGGGCTTTTACTTCAAAAATATCCTCTTTTTTGAAATCCAAAAATCTACTATATTCCCAAAAAATATTTAAAATAAATAGTATAAATAACAAAAAAATAGTTAAAAAATAGTTGTTTTTTAGAGTCTTAATAATCATAAATATTATTATATACTATTTTTATATATTTGCTTCTTTGTTATATAATATCAAAAAAGGATGATTTATGAGAAAAATTATTAAAAAAGAGTATATAGTTATTATTTCAACTATTTTCACCCTATTCTTTACAGCTTGTACACCAAAAATTACAATAAAAGCTCTTGAACCTTCAAAAATTAACTCTCAAAAAGTAAATCTTGTGGCAATTTCAAACATTAAAAATGATAGTGTAAATCAAACTTCTAGCTTAGCAAATGCTCTTTCAAATAAAATTATAGATGAAAAAAGAGTATTTACAATACAAAATAATCCAATAGGAGTTGATGCTATTATAAATGGAGAAGTCATCAATTCATCAGCTTCTTACGATATTTATTATGAAGAAGAGATAGACTATTCAAGGTGTAGATTTTATAGATATGATGAAAAATCAAGAACAAAACATTGCTTAGAGTATGAGATTAGATTTATTCCTTGTGAAAATAGTTATTTTAATGTTACAACTATTTTAAACTTAGTAAATCCTACTACAAATAATATTATTTTCTCAAAAACTTATGATAAATCATCAAAAGATAATATTTGCTACGATAGATATTTTCAGCCAAATGCATATTTTCCAAGTCATTTAAATCAAAATAGAGATAGCTATAAAATAAATTCTCAAATCGCCTTTGAAATTGCAAAGGATTTTACAAATGATATTTCGCCAAACTATATATTTTTTAATGTAGAGATTATTTCTGAACTAAAAGACAGTAAAATATACTCAAAAAACCAAAAAGATAGATTTGAAAAAGCTGTCATTTTTTTGGAAAAGTATGATTTTGACACCTCTTTAGATATTCTTGAAAAATTAGATATTGAAGTCGATGGAAAAAGTTATGAAATAGCATATAATTTGGGATTAATTTTTGAAGCAAAAGATAATTTAGAGATTGCAAACAAATTATACCTAGCTTCAAAAGAGCTTGTTCTTGATATTGAACATAAAAATTTAATAGATTATGCAATAAATAGAACAAATTTAAATCTACAAAATAAGATAAAGGCAAAATCACAATTACAATAAAATATTGCGAGATTTTATAAATCTCGCAATAGCTACCAGTTATTTTTGATTAAATCT
>CAYQFC010000132.1:0-3373 GCA_964416585.1 uncultured Aliarcobacter sp. | reverse complement strand
GTTCTTGCAAACTATTATTAAAAAATGTTGTTTCATCGATAAGAACAAAAATTGCCTTATCTATTTTTGTATCAACTTTAGCCTCTGTTTTATAAATATCATAACAAGAGCTATTTGCATTTAAAGATAAAAAAGCTAATGCAGATAAAATAAAATATTTTAAAATTCTCATACTAACTCCAACTTTTTTCCATCTTTTGAACAATATTGAATATCAATAGTATAAGTTGTTTTACACTCTGGACAAGTTGGTATTAACTCTTTTAATACCACTTTTTCTCCACAAGAGTTACAAAAATTTGAGTTTTCTTCTAAAGTGGCATTACAATTTTTACAAGCTAAAGTCTCTTTTTTTACCTCAGTCCCACAAGATGTACAAAAATTTGAATTTTCATCTAAATTAGAGTTACAATTTTTACATAAAATAGTACTACTTTTTACTATTTCAACTTTTGGCTCATCTTTCTTAATTTCACTTTTTACATAAACTTGCTCTTTTGTTTTTTCTATATCATTATGAAAATTTAAATTTTCCCTAGCTTCATTTTTTACATACTCTTTAAAAGTTCTATAATCTTTTGTTTTAAGCATCTCCATCTCTTTTGCAGATGTTGAAATCATAGTTCCTTTTTGGTACATTTTTTGTTGTAAAAGCTTTAGCTTTTGTTCAGCAATTTTTACAATATTATCTTTTTCTCTTTTAAAGTAGTTTATAAAATCTTGTTTTGTTCTAAAATCACTTGAATCTTCAAAAGCAATTTGACTCTCTTTTCCTACAAATCCCCACTTAAATCCAAATAAAATTCCTAAAAGTTGAATAAATACAAAAAGAACTGCTAAAACTATAAATGTAGCCCAACCACCTTTTCTATCACTATCTTGAGCTTCATCAAAAGCTTTTGTATCAGCATTCTCTTGTGTTTGTACTAAAGAAGTAGGTAAAGATTGTTCATAAACATTTGTTTGTGTCATTGATTTCTCTTCAGTTAGCTGTTTTTCTAAAACCTGCCCTCTTACATATGTAGCTCCAATTGCAATTACAACTACAAAAATTGCAGTTACTATTGAAATAATCCAAGTTGGAGTAACAGTTGCATTTGTACTAACTCGATTTAAAAGTTGTGAATAATTTTTTTCTTCATCATCAATATTGTTATTCTCTAACTTTACTTTACTATCTGGTTCTAAATTCTTTTTATCTTCTCTTCTATCATTTGAATAATAAGTTCTTATTTTCTTTAAAATGCTATTTTTATATACTTCATGACCTGTCCAATGCGTAAAACCTACAAGAATAATTGAAATTATTAAAGCAATACCAAATGCACCATATTGTTGAAGTGATTCACTAGCTCCTGGAATTGTAAATCCAGCCAAAACATAAGCAAACCCTAAAGCTTCCAAAATAACCAATGCAAAAACAACAATCCACATAATAAGAGGAAATGGTTTTCTTCCTAGTTCATCAGCTTTAGATAAATATGATTTACATCTATCATAGTGCTCTGGGTCTTTATCAAATCTATCATAGTATCTATGGAAATCTGAACAAAGTGTAGTCTCACTACTAAACCAACCTTTTTCATCAACACTTGTAATATCTTTAGAAAGCTTAGATATTTTCCCAATTACTGGAAAACTATACCATGTGCAAGTCCACCAAAATTTAACTCTATCCCAATATTTCATTATAATAACAGCTGTTATTAATGAAAGTAAAATTATTGATATTAATAACCTTTGAGTTACCAAAAAATCCTCTAAAAACTCTATCATCTTTTCCCCTTTTTCTATTTTATTCTTGCTATATCAAACTCTTTTTCAAAAATTTGACTATTTTTTGTGTAGTACAAAATACCTTTTGAACTATTTACATTTTTCTCATCAAACACTATATCCATACACTTCATTTGAGTATCTGTCTCATCAAAAAAGACTCTATATATAAGACCTTGTGTCCCTTGATAAGTATTTATTGAAGTTGTTAGTTCCAAAGTTGGTTTTGCATCTTTTTCACCCTTATAATCACTATAAAAAGTTGCTTTTGGATAAGTTGAAACAGTTGAGCCATTTTCCAATACAGCTACTGGACTTATAGCAATCAAACTTCCATTTATATTTGTAACAAATGGCACACTATTTAAACCTTTTTTATAGTCAATAGTTTTATGAACAACTTTATTAGTTTCAAGAGACTTTACATCTGCTTTTGCTCTTGGTTTATCTGCTAAACAATTTTGATACATACTTGTAGATGCACTTGCTTGTGCTTTTGTAATAAAAGAAAAACTACTTGATTGAACAATAGATTCTCCAAAATTTGTCTTTAAAGCAAAGCTATTATCTACAACTTTTTTACCTTGGAAATCAAAAATATCTTTTGAAGAGCTTATCTCTTTAATGCTCTCTTTTTGTTGTGTGTCTGATAACTCTATATTTGTTTTTGATATTTTTTTATTTTCTTCTTCTATTTTATTGTTTGTAGTCTTTTTTACTGTAGTAGCTTGTTGTATAACTTGATTTGATTTTTTATTTTTTGTTAATACAATATTTTTTGGTTCAACTTTTTTGAAAAACTCAGGATTTGAAGTTTTTGAAGCATATTTTAAAATATCATTTTCATCTTTTAATTCAACAATTTCAACTCTTCTATTTTTCGAAGCACCCTCTATTGTATTATTATTTGCAATAGGATTATTCTCTCCAGCTCCTAAAAAGTAAATATTTGATTTTTTAACTCCATTTTTACTAAAAATATCACCAACATTTTTAGCTCTATCTTCTGATAACTTTTGATTATATGAAGAGTTTCCACTATCATCTGTATGACCAATTATTAGGATTTTTTTATCGCTATTTTTGTACTCATTTGCAATTTTTCCAAAAACTTGTTCAGATTTTTTACTTAAATTGCTTGAGTTTAGTGCAAATTGTTCTTCATCTGAAAAAACAGTAAAAGAATCTCCTATAACATTTTTACTATCAACTTTTTCATTTGAATTTTGAGATAGAACTTGATTGTCATTTTGTACAATATTTTGAGAAACAACTTCAATTTTCTCTTCTTTAGATAATTTTGCTAGATTTTCTCTTCTTGTATCAATTTCATTTCCAATTAAATATCCAATTCCACCACCAACTAATGCGCCAATTACTAAGCCAGCATCACCACCTAATTGTTTACCAATAACAGCTCCAGCTCCAGCTCCAACAGCAGTTCCGCCAATTTTTCCAGCATTTTGTTCTAATACCGCAGCACAACCACCAAATAAAAGTAAACAAGATGTTGTAACTGCAATAGTTTTTGTAATATATAATTTATTTAATAACAATTTAAAATTCTCCCCTAAATAGATAATCTTTATAAAAAGAG
>CAYQFC010000131.1:0-3405 GCA_964416585.1 uncultured Aliarcobacter sp. | reverse complement strand
TAGCAAATTAGCTCTTCATGAACCTTAAAAGTATTTTCACATTTTCCATAAATTATAGAGTTTGAGTCAAAAGAGTCTTCACTTTGATAATCCATTATTAAGTTTTTATCTTTTCCATATTCAAATACAGAACCCTTTATGATTATAAAAAATGTATTTGGAATATTTTCAGGGCTAATTAAAATTGTATCTTTTGGATAGTAAGCAATATCCATATGTTGAAGACACATAGACATTTGACTAGGGCTTAAATGCCCAAATGGATGTATCTTTGATAAGAAAATTTCTTGATCTTGTATGCTCATTTTTTTCCTTTATTTAGCTTGGTTTTCTTAGATTATCAATTAAAGATATAGTCTCTTTAGGAATTTTTGGTGTAAATTTTGATACAAAAACAGCAGTTAAGATATTTAAAACAAGTCCAACTACGCCAATTCCTATGGGCATTATACCAAATAGATAATCATTATTTGGATTTATATTATTTATGAAACAAAAATATATTATATAAATTAAAATAAATGCTAAAGAGATTAATAATCCAGAAATCGCCCCCTCTTTTGTGATGTTTTTATTAAAAATACCAAGTAAAATAGTAGGAAAAAGAGTTCCAGCTAAAATTGTAAATGAGATTGTAATTGTTTCAATAATCGAATAGTGTGGAATTGCAAAAAATGTAGCAAAGGTAATTACAGAAAGAAGTGATAGTTTTGAAAAAAACTTAAATCTAAACTTTGAATAAGATATTTTTTTATCTTCAAATAGAATTAAAATAGAGTTTGTACTAATTTGTATTAAGCCAGTCATCGTTGAAAGAGAGGCTGCTATTGCACCAGCAAGAATTAAGGCAATAGTCCAGTTTGGAAGATTTGCTATTTCAGGATTTGCAAGGGTTTGGATATCTGGATTAATATGAAGCTCGTTTGATTTAGAGTTATTAATTTGAATTTTACCATCACTATTTTTATCAGTATAGTTAATTTCTCCAATTTCTTGCCAATTTTTTAGCCAAGCTCCGTTGTTTGAAATACCATTTGTATGCTTCTCTTCATTATTTATGAAAGTTTCATAGTCTACATTTTGTATATGTTTTATATTGTTTATTTTTGATAAAACACCCAAAGGTGAAATAGCTGTATAGATTATTGCAATAAAAATTAAAGCCCAAAGTGCCGATTTTCTTGCATCATTTGTACTAGGAGTTGATATGAATTTTACTAAAATATGAGGCAATACAGCTACTCCTAGCATTAAAGATAGAGATATAGTAAAAATATCAGTAAAATTTAAAGCCTTTGTATAAGTAAAACCAAAATCACTTAAGCTACTATCTAAAGCATGAAGCAAAAAAGTTCCTTCCGGAATTAATCTAAGACCAGTATCAAACTCAAAAGTTGTTTTTGAAAATAGGGCAAAATGGGGAATAAATCCATTTGTTAATTCTAAACAAAGATAGATTATTGGAGTTAAAAAAGAGAATAAAATAATTATATATTGAGCTAATTGAGTATAGCTTACTTGTCTTATTCCACCTAAAAGAGAGTACAAAAAAGTTACACAAATTGCAATTAGTAAAGCTAAATCCTTTTCAACTTGAAAAATTCTTGAAAAAACTATTCCAATACCCTTCATTTGGGCTGAGATATAGATAAATGATACAATTATGATTATGAAAATTGTAATATTTCTAGCAAATTTTGAGTAGTATCTAGCTTCTATAAACTCACAAAGTTGAAATTTACCAAACTTTCTCAAATAAGGGACAATTAGTAAACTTAAAACTACAAAACCACCAGTAAAACCAAGTATATAAGCCGAACCACCAAAACCTAAATATGATACAGTTCCAGCAAGTGCTACAAAAGTAACAGCACTAATAAAATCAACAGAAATAGAAATTCCGTTTAAAATAGGGCTAAAACTATTTTTTGCAATATAAAAATCTTTTGTTGAAGTAGATTTTGTCCATAAAGCTAGACCAAAATATATTGTAAAAGAGATTCCAAAAAAGAGATAAATTAAAGATTGGAGTTCCATATTATTCGCTTATAGAATATTTTTTATCAAGTTTAGAAATCTGTTTTATGTAGATATAAATAATTAAAATAAAAAAGAGTATTAGCCCCTGATTTGCTATAAAGTAGCCAAGTTTAACACCAAAAAAATCAATTTCATTTAAGATATTTGAAGATAAAAGAAGACCAAAAGTAGTAAAAAAACAAATAGAAATAAGTATAAGAATTAGTTTAATATGCTTTTGCCAATACTCTTTTGTATTTTGTTCCATTTTGTCAATATCTCCTATAAAATATAGGATTATAGTGTTTTAATATAGCAAAAAAATAGCAAAAATATAATTAAACTGAGTAGTGCCTATCTATTTTATAGCCAAGACCTCTAATGTTTTTTATAAAATCCTCTTTTAGGGATTTTTTTAGTCTTGAAATCTCTGCTCTTATTGTTGGATTATCGATATTTTCAGCATCCCAAACATCTTCTCTAAATCTTTCAAAATCTACGATCATATTTATATTTAAAGCTAAAATATGGATTATTTCAAGCTGTTTTTTTGTAAGATTTTGCGGTTCTCCATTGAAATATAAAGTTTGCTTATCTTTTGAATAAGAGTAATTTTCAGAAAATCTTATGTGACTTGTATTATTTTGCTCTTTTTTTAAAATTTGATTTATTTTAATACCTAATTCACCTAAATGGAAAGGTTTTTTAAGATACTCTCTAGCACCCAAATCATAAGCTTTTGTAATATCTTCTATATCGCTTTGAGCTGATATAAAAATAGTTGGAATATGTATTTTTCTAAGATTTAATTCACTTAATAAAGAAAAACCATCAATAGAAGGTACATTAACATCTAAAATTAGTAAATCATAGCCCTCTTCGATACTATTTAAAGCCAAAGCCCCATCCATAAAACTTTCAACAATATGGTTAATACCTCTTAAGTACTCGCTAATAGCACTATTTAACATTAATTCATCTTCAAGAAGTAGTATTTTCATTTATTTTAAACCTATATGTAAATTTTGTCTCTTTCTCATTTGAGATAATATCGATTATAACTAAATTCTTCTCACAAATCTCTTTTACTATTTTAAGCCCAAGCCCAAAACCACCACGAGCTTGATTTTCTCTATAAAAATCATCAAAGATTTTATCAATATTTTCAATAGCTTTTGAGTTGGTTGTAACGCTAAACTCAATCTCATCATCGCTTAGGTAGATAAGTTTAATAAAAATAGGAGATTTAGCAAGTGAATATTTTACTGCATTTGATAAATTATTATCAATAATTCTTTGCAACTCAGTTTCATTGAATTTTAAATAAACATCATCTTCAATATTTTTTATAAAATACAAAGAGTTTGATTTTACAATCTCTTCAAA
>CAYQFC010000130.1:0-3419 GCA_964416585.1 uncultured Aliarcobacter sp. | reverse complement strand
TTGCAGCAACACTTGCAAGTACTGGAACTAGTTCATTTTTTCTTCATCCAACAGAGGCTATGCATGGTGATTTGGGAATGATTGGAAAAGATGATATTGTTTTAGCAATCTCTTATAGCGGTGAAAGTGAAGAACTTATTCAAATTTTGCCACATATAAAGAGATTTAACATTCCATTAATTGCCATGGCAAAAGATGAAAACTCAACTTTGGCAAAATATTCAGACTATTTTATCAATATTTTTGTACAAAAAGAGGCATGTCCGCTTGATACTGCTCCAACATCATCTACAACTTTAACTATGGCAATGGGAGATGCACTTGCTGTTTGTTTAATGAAAAAAAGAGATTTCAAAAAAGAGGATTTTGCATCTTTTCATCCAGGTGGAAGTTTGGGTAAGAAGCTTTTTGTAAAAATATCTGATTTGCTTAGAAAAGATAATCTTCCAATTGTTTCACGTGAAACAAAATTAAAAGATGCAATTATTAAGATGAGTGAAGGGCGATTGGGTTCAATTGTTATTGAAGATGAAGAGAAAAGAGTATTTGGTTTACTAAGTGATGGTGATTTAAGAAGAGCTTTGATGAGAGATGATTTTTCTCTTGATTGTAGAGTTGATGATATAGCTACTTTAAATCCAAAAACATTTGATGATGAGAATTTGTTGGCAAGTGATGCTTTGCAGTTAATAGAGAGTTATAAAATTCAGCTATTAATTATTACAGATAAAGATAAAAAGCTTGTTGGAATTTTACATATCCACGATTTAATAGAAGCAGGTATAAAATGAAAAAAGAGCTAAACAAAATTGATAAAAAAGATAGTTACGAAATAGTAAGGCTAAATAAATTCATCTCACATAACAGCAACTACTCAAGAAGAGAAGCTGATAAAATTATTGCAGATGGTCTTGTTAGAGTAAACAACAAGGTCGTTACAGATTTGGCTACAAAAGTTAAAACAATAGATAAAGTTGAAATTGGTAAGAAAATAGTAAAAGAGGACAAAAATCGTATGTATACGGTTATTGTTTATAATAAGCCAAAGGGAGAACTTGTTACAAAATCTGACCCACAAGGAAGAAAGACTATTTATGATGGTTTAGAGAGCAAATATAAGCATTTTATGAGTGTAGGGCGACTTGACTATGCAAGTGAAGGATTATTGCTTTTAAGCGATAGTGTAGATGTAGTAAATGCACTTATGCACTCAAGCCTTGAAAGAGTTTATAAAATTAAACTATCTGGTTTAATTACTCCAAAAGTTGAAGAAGCTATGCAAAAAGGAATAGATATTGAAGATGCAAGAAAAGGTGCATATGCAAAAACAAAGATTAAATCTATGAGTTTTGCACCATTTTTAGCATATGATATTCAAACAAATAGTGAAAAAACATCTAAACTCAAAGTTGTAATTAGTGAAGGAAAAAATAGAGAACTAAGAAGATTCTTTGCTCATTTTGGACTTGATGTTATGGATTTGAAAAGATTAGAGTATGGAGGTGTTAGTCTAAATAATCTTCCAACTGGAAAATCTAGATATTTAACAAAAGAGGAGTACAAAAACTTACGAATCTTTTTAAATGAAAAAGATAATGACTGATTTATCAAATCAATATAGACCAAAAACTCTAGATGAGTTTCTTGGTCAATCTCATATTATTGGAAAAGATAAACCCCTATATAAACTAATCAAACAAAAAGATATTCCACACCTATTTTTTTATGGAAAACCTGGAACTGGTAAAACAACTTTAGCAAAGATAATTGCAAAAGAGATAGGAAATGATTATTACTATTTTAATGCAACAACAATCAAAGTAGAGGATTTAAGAAAAGTATTTGATAGATACAAAGATAGTTTTATTAAGCCCTTAATTTTTATTGATGAAGTTCATAGATTATCAAAAAATCAACAAGAGGTACTTTTGCCTATTATGGAAAATTATAGTGCAATTATAATTGGTGCTAGTACAGAAAATCCTTTTTTTACACTCACAAGTGCAATAAGATCTAGATCATTTTTATATGAATTTTTGCCTTTTTCTTATGATGAACTTGTTAGCATATTAGACATTGTGATTAAAGATCTTGATATAAAGATAGATAAACAAGCAAAAGATTATTTAATATACTCAAGCTCTGGAGATGCTAGAGCTATGCTTACACTTTTGAACTTTTCAATAAAAATTGATAAAGAGATAAAGCTAGAAACACTAAAGAGCTTAAGAGCAAATGTTATAGGAGATGGTGTTAGTTCTAGTAGTTCTCACTATGATTTAGCAAGTGCTATGATTAAATCTTTAAGAGGTTCAGATATAGATGCCGCTTTATATTATATGGCAAGATTGATAGATGGTGGAGAGAGTGTTGATTTTATTACTAGAAGATTTGTAATATTTGCTAGTGAGGATATTGGAAATGCAAATCCAAATGCTTTAAATCTTGCAGTTTCTACTATGATTGCTTGTAATAAAATAGGATATCCAGAATCAAGAATAATTTTATCTCAATGTGCCATTTACTTGGCTTCTAGCCCAAAATCAAATAGTTCATATAAAGCAGTAAATAAAGCACTTGAAGAGATAAAAAGTGGAAAAATTCTTGAGATACCAAAACATCTTGATAGCCAACATATTGGATATTTATATCCACATGATTTTGGTGGATATATAGAACAAGAGTATTTAAAAGAAGATTTAAAACTTTATAGTTCACTTGATATTGGATTTGAGAAAACTTTAAATGAGTGGCTCAAAAAGATAAAAAATAAAGAATAAAATAGAAAAATAAAAAAGGAAAAATATGGAATACTACACTTGGATTTTAAGTTTGCATATAATTGCTGTGTTATCTTGGATGGCAATGCTATTTTATCTACCACGACTATTTGTCTATCATGTTGAAAATATTGATAAAAAAGAGTTTGTGGAGATAGTAAAAATTCAAGAGCTGAAAATATATAAATATATTGGACATCCTGCTATGTGGATTACAATATTTAGTGGTATCTCTATGATATATTTAAATCCTTTGCTTTTACAAATGCCTTGGTTTCATGCAAAGGTTTTAATGCTTATTTTTTTAATTACTTACTCTTTTTCACTTGAGTATTATAGAAAACAGTTAGCAAATGGAAGTTGTAAAAGAAGTGGAAAATTTTTTCGTATGTATAATGAACAACCAACTCTTTTGGCAATTTTGATTGTAGTTTATGTTATTACAAAATCATTTTCGCTTTTATTTACAATTATTATAATTTTACTTTTTGCCTTTATCTCTTATATGATTATGAAACAAAAAAAGTCAAAAAAGCCAGAAAAGCTAGGAGAATAGATGAACTTTGAAAAATATTATCTACTAGATACAAATATTTTGCTTGAAGATGCAACAAATATATTTAGATTAAGTGATGGTTC
>CAYQFC010000129.1:0-3420 GCA_964416585.1 uncultured Aliarcobacter sp. | reverse complement strand
CAAGATTTCTTACTTCTTGTGCAACAACAGCAAATCCTTTTCCAGCTTCTCCAGCCGTTGCAGCTTCAACAGCTGCATTTAAAGATAGAATATTTGTTTGGAATGCAATTTGGTCAATTACACTAATTGCTTCATTTATATTTGTAACTTGATTTGTAATTTCATCCATGGCACTTGCAGTATTTCTAGCCATATTTTGACCACTTTTTGCAGAGTTGCTTACTTGATTTGAGTACTCTTGCATTTTTAAAACATTGTTTGTATTGTTTACAACTGTACTTGTAATCTCTTCTAAAGCAGCAGCTGTCTCTTCAAGACTAGCAGCCGCTTCATTTGCACTTGTGTTTAGAGTATTTACATTATCAATTAATACTTTTGAAGAGTCTTCTAGTCTAATTCCATTATTTAAACTATCTTTTAGCATAGAAGCGATTGCAGTTTGTAAAGTGTTAATTCCTGTAATCATTTTTTCAAGAACTCCACCCTCTTCATCGTCATCACCCAAATCTAAAATAGGTCTATAATCATAGTTTGAGTAAGCCGTTAGAACTTCATTTATACGTACAAACCTTTCTTTTGTATGGTTTATCATATCGTTTAATTCGTTTTTAAACTCTTCTAATGAAGCATTTGGAGTTGATCTATCGATAGTTTGAGAGTACCAACCATTTCTTACTCTTATCATTACGGCTTTTGCTTCATCTATTAATTCATTGTCTTTTTCTATAGTATCTTGAACAATATCAATATTTTCATTTATAAGCTTTGCCATCTCCCCAAATTCATCTTTTGAAGATTCATCTAAAGTTATAGTATCATCAGATTTTCTATTTAAGAAGTCAAAAAAGCTTATAAGCCCAGCTTTTACATTATTTAAAGAGCTTGAGATATTTTTTGAAATTAATACAGAAATTAGTGAAAATAGTGCAATTGATATTAAGCCAACAATTAATAGCTCAGTTGTTAGAGCATTTAAAGCTTTATCCTTTTTAAGATTTACATCTAAATTCATTTTTGATATATTATCTTCTAAAACTTCACCAGTTTTTGCCATAGCAGCCATTGTTTTACCAAAACTAGCTCTTGCATCTTCTTGGCTATTTTGCATTTTCATACTTGCCATCTCTTCAAAGTTTTTAAGATAGTCATCTATTAAAATAAGAGAATTATCTGCTAGTTTTTTATTTCCTTCTGATTCAAAGCGTCCTTTTAAGTCTTTTTGCATCTCTTTTAGCTTGTTGAAAGAGTTTACTACTATAGCTTTTTTTTCACTTGTTGAATCAAGCATAAATTGATAAACAGTAATTCTAGATTTCAAAAGTTCATCTAGACTTTCATTACTTTGAATTGCCGTTTTCGTTCGCTCTTCAACATAATTCATTGAATTGTAATAAATAGAAGCAACTATAAGTGCAATTAATACAAACAAAATTGGAAAAGCTAATAGTTTAGCTTTTGTACTAAGATTCTTTAACATAGGATTTCCCCCCCCCTTTTTTTTCAAACCTTATAAAATAAGTATGCCATTATATATAATTATTATTAATATTTAATGAAATTATTTATATCTTATATTTATGAGAAGATAATAGTTATTTATTAATTATATTTTTTATAAATGAAATAGAGATAAAACTAAATATCGCAAAAATAAAACTATATAAAAATAGATATTTTCCATATACAGCACCAGAAAATAAAGCACCAATAAAAGCTCCAAAACCATAACCAACACCAAATAAAAATTGTTGAGCCAATTTTTTATTATCATAAAGCGAATATAGATAAATTACAACAGCACTATGAAATAGGGCAAAAGAAAAGGCATGAATTGCTTGTGTAAAAAAAACAATAGTTAAATTATCAGGATAAAAATGCAAAAGCAACCACCTAAAAGCTGTTATTCCAATACAAAACTTTATTATTGAAAGAAGATTGTTTTTTAAAATTGGAGCTTGAAAATAGAGCATTAAAATCTCACATAAAACACCAAATGCCCAAAGATACGAAATTGTTTCAAGGCTAATTTGATGTTCTAATTCATATATTGTAAAAAAGTTATAAAATCCTCCAAAGCTTACTTGCATAAAAAATATACTTAGCCAAAAAGGAAGATACTTTAAAAAAGAGAAAACTTCATTGCTTTTTGGATTTAATTTCTCTTCAAAATCGTTTCTTACTAGAAGAAGAGCAAAAAATATAGTAAAAATAATAACAGCTAAATAGTAGTGTAAAGCCATAAAAGGAGTTGTTAAAACCTTTGCCAAAACTAAAGCAATTAAAGCAAAACCAATAGAGCCAAAAAGCCTTGCTTTTCCATATCTATCTTTTCCAAGTAAGGTTATTGTGCTTAGCTCTAAATATGGCAAAATCAAAGATAAACAAGCTGCTAAAATAGCATTATTTAGCATAAATAAATAGAAGTTAAAAATGGTAAAATAGAACATAGAAGCAGAAAAAAAGGTCAAAAAAAGAGCTTTTTTAAACATAGATTTATTTAAACTTATATGCTTTAAAAACAAAAAAGGCATCAAAAATTTCATCAAAGGAGCAATGGCTAAAATAAGTCCAATATCAAAAGCGCTATATCCAATATCGCTTAGAACTTTTGGTAAAAATATTACATACACGCCAACAGCAGCAAAATAAAACAGATAAAATGCTGAAATATTAAAAAATAGCATTAGTTTTCTATGATTATTGTATTTGAAAATATATCTTGAAGTGTTTTTTTATCTCTATTTATAAATGGAGTGAATATAAAAAATATTGAAATAATAGAAAAAAGTGTAGTTAAATATCTAATAGTTACTTGTAAAACTGATACTCTACTTAAGGTTTTTGAATCTACTAATTTAAGTTCATAGGCTTTTAATCCTGGAGTTTGACCATTTTTTAGCCAAAAAATAGAGATAATTATAAAATGTATAGAGAAAATAATCCCCCATCCTAAGCTTCTATTTTGTGCAAACTCTTCTCCACTTCCCATAACTAAATATATAACAATATATAAAATTGGAGTTGTGATTAAAAAAGTATCAGTCAAAAAAGCTTTAAATCTTGAAGATAGTTTTGAATTAGGGCTTGAAGAGTTTAGTAAAACCTGTTTTTCTGAGTTTTTTTCTATATTTTCAACTCTATTTTGTTTTACATCTCTCCATTTTGCCATTAGTTTCCTCTGCTACCTGGTTTTATAGCAGTTCCACCAGCTTTACACATAGGGCAACTCTCAGGTGCATACATCTCAAAAGCAAAATCTTCTAGTGCAAAAAGTGGTTTATCAAGTGGCAGTTTACAGTTGTCTTTTCTTGATAATTCACTTCCAACTCTTTGACAAAAACCTCTATTTGCCAAAGCTGCATAAGCTACAACTTCACCACCATCTTTTGTGATTTGAGCAGCCGCTTCCAAAGCACTTCC
>CAYQFC010000128.1:0-3448 GCA_964416585.1 uncultured Aliarcobacter sp. | reverse complement strand
AGTTAGAGCTTGGAAAAGAGCTAAAAGATTATCCACTTTTAAATGATGATATTATTGAAATTGGTCTTACTCCAAATAGAGGGGATTGCTTAAGTATTTTAGGAATTGCAAGAGAACTTAGTGCTTTTTATGAGATAGCTTTAAATGAATTTGACAAAACTATAAACTATAATGATTCAAGCATTGGTCAAAATTTTAAAATAGACTGTGATGGCAAAATAAACTCATCATTAATTTTTAAAGCAGTTGATTTTAAAGAATTTAAACTAGATTTAACAAAAAAATTAAGATTAGCAACTATTAAAAAATATGAAGAAAACCTTGATATTAAAAATATCCTAAACTACACAACTCACTCTTGTGGAGTTATTTTAAATGCTTATCCAAAGTCAAAATCAGCTATTTTAAATATTAAAAAAGATGAAAATGGTTTTGATACAATCTACTCAAATAATGAAATTTTAGGTAAACCATCAATATTTACAAATAGCTTTGAAGAGAGTGAAAATGATTTTTTAATTGAAGCTTCTTATGTAAATCCTGAATTAATCTCAAAACTTGTTTTTGAGAAAAAAGCAAAAACTTCAGATATATTTTATAAAGCATCAAGAGGAAGTGAGCCAAATATTCACTTTGGAATAGACTATTTATCTAATCTTGTTTCAAAATTAGGTGCAACAATATCAAAGGGTTCAATTGATTATATTGACGATAAAGAGAAGTTATTTATTGATGCAAATATCAAAAAAATCAATGCAATAATTGGTCAAGATATAGATAAAAACGATATTGAAAAGATATTAATATCACTTGGTTTTGAAGTAAAAGAGATAATTGAAGATAGTTTATCTATTAAGGTTCCACACTATAGGCATGATATTAAAAATGTTGCTGATATAACTGAAGAGATTATTAGAATTATAGGTATTGATAATATTGTTTCAAAACCTTTGGCTATTGATGAAGTAAATCGTGTAAATAAAACTAGTCTTGACCTACAAAAGAGAAATAAAATTAGATACAAAGCTATTGAAAATGGCTTTTTTGAAACTTTAACTTATGTTTTTACTTCAAAAGAGAATCTAAAAAAATATGGTTTTAAAACTGTAAAAGAAGAGCTTGATATTGTAAATCCAATAGTAAAAGAGCTAAACAGCTATAGAACTACAACTATTTTAAATCTCGTTGAAGCTTGTTCAAATAACTTTAAAACAGGTGCTAGAAGTGCTAGTTTTTTTGAAATAGGGACTATCTTTGATGAAAATAGAGTTGAGAGTAAAAAAGTAGCATTTATTTATAGTGGAGCAATTGAGCAAGAGTCTATTAGCAATGCTGGAAAACCAAAAAATATGGATTTCTTTACTTTTGCTAAAAAAGTTTTAAATACCATTGGAAGCTTTGAATTAGAGACTTTAAAAGAGTGCAACAATAGTTTTCTTCATCCATATCAAAGTGCAAATATTTTGATAGATGGAAAAATTGCTGGATTTATCTCAAAGCTTCACCCAAGTGTTGCTTCTGATTTTGATTTAGATGATACTTTTTTTGCAGAAATTGATTTTGAGAAAATAGAAAATAAATTAACAAAAGCCTCTTTATATTCAAAATTTCAAGCTTCAAGAAAAGATTTAAGTATCCTTGTGCCAAAAAATCTTGAGTTTATAGAGATTAAAAAAGTAATAAATAAACTAAATATCAATTTAATCAAACAATTTAATTTAATTGATATTTATAGCGATGAAAAACTTGGTAATTTTGAGAGTTTAACTATTAGATTTACTCTTCAAAGTGATGAAAAAACTCTTGAAGATGAAGATATAAATTTAATTATCTCATCAATTTTGGAAACTTTAAAAGATAAATTAAATATAGATTTAAGATAAAAAAGGAAAGAAGTGAAGAATTTTAGTATAGAAAAATTATCAAAACCATTTGATATAGAGATAAATAGTATTGCAAGTGATAAATCAATATCTCATAGATGTGCGATGTTTTCACTTTTTTCAGATAAAACTTCATATATAAAAAACTATCTTTTAGCGGAAGATACAGTAAATACTCTAAATATTGTTGAAAAACTGGGAGCTAAAATAAAAAGAGATGGAAGCAGTATTGAAATAACTCCTACTTCAAAATTGGTTGAACCAGATGATGTACTTGATTGTGGAAATTCTGGAACTGCCATGAGACTTTTTTGTGGACTTTTAGCAAGTGTTGAAGGCTCTTTTATTTTAACTGGAGATAAATACTTAAGAAGTAGACCTATGAAAAGAGTTGCAAATCCATTAAGAGAAATTGGAGCAAAAATAGATGGAAGAGAAGATGGGAATAAAGCACCTTTATTTATAAGAGGGGAGAAAAACCTAAAACCTTTTACATATATATCGCCAGTAGATTCAGCTCAAGTTAAAAGTGCTATGATTTTAGCAGCATTAAGAGCTTCTGGAGTATCAAAATACAAAGAGAATGAACTAACACGAGATCATACTGAGCGAATGCTTTGTGGTATGGGAGCTGAAATTTTTACTGATAGTGAAGGATTTATAAATATAAAACCTCTAACATCTCATCTAAAACCTTTAAATATTACTGTTCCAGCTGATCCTTCTAGTGGATTTTTCTTTGCAGTTGCAGCTGCAATTTCAAAGGGTTCAAGAGTTGTAATAAAAAACTCATCTTTAAATCCAACAAGAATTGAAGCTTATAAAATTTTACAAAAAATGGGAGCTATTGTAAATTTTATAGAAAAAGAGAATGTTTATGAGCCAATAGGTGATATTGAAATTATTGGAAATGAGCTAAATGGAGTTATAGTAAGCCATAATATCTCTTGGCTAATAGATGAACTTCCAGCATTAAGTATTGCTATGAGTTTAGCAAAAGGAAAATCACTTGTAAAAAATGCAAAAGAGCTAAGAGTAAAAGAGAGCGACCGTATTAAAGCTGTTGTAGATAATTTAGCACTTTGTGGAGTTAATTTCACAGAATTTGAAGATGGTTATGAAATAAGTGGTGGAGAGCTAAAAAGTGCCACAATAAACTCATTTGGTGACCACCGAATTGCTATGAGTTTTGCAATAGCTGGGTTAAATTGTGATATGAATATAGAAGATGTAGATTGCATAAACTCATCTTTTCCAAACTTTAAAGAGATTTTAGACTCTTTATATTAAGGATTATTATTGAAAATAGAATTAGCTAGTAGTTATGGATTTTGCTTTGGTGTAAAAAGAGCTATTGATATTGCACAAAAATATACAAATAGTGCAACAATGGGACCTCTTATTCATAATGAAGATGAGATAAATAGATTAAAAAAAGATTTTAATGTTGGTTTATATTCAAAATTAAGTGATGTAAAACCAGAAGATACTGTAATTATTAGAACTCATGGTATCCCAAAAAATGACTTAAAAGAGCTTAAAAAGACAACAAAAAAAGTAATAAA
>CAYQFC010000127.1:0-3470 GCA_964416585.1 uncultured Aliarcobacter sp. | reverse complement strand
TCACATCTTTTCACACAACAGTTTAAAACTTCTACTCCTTATTTATAATTTTATTTTTTAAATTTTGAATTATTAGTTTAAAATTTTCATCTTTTTCTATTAATTCATTTGCTTTTTTAATATTATGAGAGATAGAGCTATGATCTTTCATTCCTAAGACTTTTGCAATATCTGGCATTGAATTGTGTGTTAATTCTCTTGCAAGATAAATAACAACTCTTCTTGCATTTGCAACCGCTGCTGTTCGTTTTTTTGATTTTATATCACTTGGTTTTATATTAAGTTCGCTTGAAACTATATTAATAATATCAGGAAGTTTTATATTCTCTTTATTCTCTTTAATTTGGTCTTTTAAAAGCCCTTGAACCATTGCAAGATTTATCTCTTGATTTAAAAGAGATGCACTTGCATTTATTCTAATAATTACACCTTCTATTTCTCTAATTGAGTTATCAAGTGAAGTTGCAATAAAATTTATAATCTCTTTGCTAAGAGTAATTCCGTTTAAATCAGATTTTTTCTCAATAATTGCTATTTTTGTCTCAAGTCCTGGAATTTGAATATCAGCTGTTAAACCCCATTCAAATCTTGATTTTAATCTATCAACTAAACCAGCAATTTGTGAAGGTAATCTATCACTAGTCATAACTATCTGTTTCTTTGCATTATGAAGCTCATTAAATGTGTGAAAAAACTCCTCTTGAGTTTGCTCTTTTCCACTTAAGAATTGAACATCATCTATTAATAAAACATCACAATTTCTATATTTTGCTCTAAAATGAGGCATATTGTTATTTTTTATAGAGAATGTAAAATCATTCATAAATTGCTCAATTGTTACATAAATTACAGTTTTTCTTTTTTCTAAAGCTTGATTTCCAATAGCTTGTAAAAGGTGAGTTTTTCCTAAACCAGTTCCACCATAGATAAATAGCGGATTATATTGAACTCCTGGTTTTGAAGCAACGGCCAAAGATGCATTATAAGCCATCTGATTTGATGAACCAACAACAAAAGATTCAAAAGTATAAGATGGATTTAAAATAGTACTTTCAGCAGTTTCATTCTGAATTTGCTCTTTTAAAATATCTTTTTTTGTCTTTTTTTCGCCAATTAATCTAATATCAATTTTTGGTTTAGAACCATTGTAAGTTTCAAAGCAGTGTTGAATTAAATCTGTAAATTTACTTTTTATCCAAGATGAAATATATTTATTATTTACTTCAAAAAAGGCAATATTCTCTTCAATAGATAATTTTTTAAAGACCAATTGCTTTAAATATCTATCAAAGTCATCTTTATTTGCCTCTTTTTTTATAATTTCTAAAAAATCTTTACTTGTCATTTAATCCTAAACTCTTTTAATCTAATGGTAAATATTATAGCTAAATATTTTATAAAATAGCTTTTAGATAAGCAAAAAGAGTATAAAATATAAAAAATAATATTTTGTTCACATAGTGAATAAGTTGTGAATAATTTTTATTATCTAAGTAAATATATGTTTATAAATACGATATAATCGAATTTAAATTATGTGAATAAAAAAATATAAAAAGAGTGAAATATTGAAAATCTTAGGAATTGACCCAGGGACAAGAAACTGTGGTTATGCAATTATTGAAAAAAATAAAAACGAGTTAAAGCTTATTGAAGCAGGACTTATAAAAATAAAAACAACTATTTTGCAAGAACAAATAGTTGAAATGACTGAAGGAATAGATTTAATTTTTAAAGCTCATGAAATAAATGAAGTTTCAATTGAAGATATGTTTTATGCTTTTAATCCAAAAACTGTTATAAAATTAGCACAATTTAGAGGAGCAATAAGTTTGAAAATTCTTCAAAATTTTGGAAATTTTTCTGAATATACTCCACTTCAAGTAAAACAAGCAGTAACAGGAAATGGAAAAGCTACAAAAGAACAAGTATCTTTTATGGTAAAAAGGCTTTTGGGGATAAAAAAAGAGATAAAACCGCTTGATATAACAGATGCAATCGCAATTGCATTAACTCATGCTCAAAGATTAAAAAACTAAAAAAGGAAAAATAGTGAAAAAAATAAAAAAAATTGGAATTTTGGCTTCATATAATGGTAGTGGATTTGAAACAATACAAAATGCTATAGATGATGGAATTTTAGATGCAAAAGTATCTGTAATTATTACAAATAACTCAAATGCTGGAGTTTTAGAGAAAGCAAAAAAGTATAATATTGACAGTTTTATTGTAAATAAAAATCTATTTCCTAATGATAATTTAGATTTAAAGATTACAAATATCTTAAAAAATTATGAGTGTGATTATATATTTTTATCAGGTTTTATGAAAAAAATAGAAGAAAATTTATTAAAAACATTTCCTAAAAGAGTAATAAATACTCATCCAGCAATTTTGCCTTCTATTTATGGTGGAGCTGGAATGTATGGAAGTTTTGTGCATGAAGCTGTTGTGAAAAATGGCGAAAAAAAATCAGGTTGCACTATTCATTTTATTGATGAAAATTATGATGAGGGTGAAACTATTTTAATAAAAGAGCTAGAATTAAGAAAAAATGAAACAGCACAAAGTTTGGAAAATAGGATAAAAGAGCTTGAAAAAATAGCAATTGTCGAAGCATTTAAAAAAGTTTTAGCTTAGGCTAAAACTTTAAATAATTTATCTAGGATAGTTCTCTATAATAAAATCTATATCCTTATCTCCTTTTCCACTTAGGTTTACTAAAATAGATTTATTTTTGTTCTCTTTTGCAAATTTCATTGCAAAAGCAAGTGCATGAGCTGATTCTAAAGCAGGAATTATTCCTTCTAATCTTGAAAGAGTATAAAAAGCTTCAACTGCTTCATCATCGCTACAAAGCCCAATTTTTGTTCTTCCTATACTATTTAAGTAAGCATGTTCTGGACCAACACTTGGATAATCAATTCCACTTCCAATAGAGTGTACAGGAGCTGGATTACCATTTTCATCGCTTAACATAATAGAGTTAAATCCATGCATAACTCCCTCTTTTCCATATGTTAAACTAGCACTATGCTCTCCTATTTTATCCCCTTTTCCAGCTGGTTCAACAGCATATAAATCAACACTATCTTCAATAAAAGCACTAAAAATTCCCATAGCATTGCTTCCGCCACCAACACAAGCCATTATTACATCTGGAAGTTTTCCAGTCATTTGTAAAAACTGCTCTTTTGCTTCAAAACCTATAACACTTTGAAAATCTCTTACCATTTTTGGAAATGGGTGTGGTCCAACCACACTTCCTATTGCAAACATAGAGTTATTTATATCTTTTAAATATGCTTGAAAAGCACTATCAACAGCCTCTTTTAAAGTTTTTAACCCATGAGTTGCAGGAACTATTTTAGCACCTAATATTTTCATTCTAGCTACATTTGGATACTCTTTTTTTATATCCACTTCGCCCATATGAATTTCACACTCTAAACCAAAATAAGCAGCAGCAG
>CAYQFC010000126.1:0-3486 GCA_964416585.1 uncultured Aliarcobacter sp. | reverse complement strand
GCAAAGAAGTTTGAACCCGAAATTGACTAGATAAATCTTTATTAAATGTTTGCTAAAATAAAATAATAATAACAACACAAGGAAAAATATGAAAAAAGAATTATTAAGTATAGTATTTGGATTTTTATTTGTTGGTTCTTTGGAAGCTGCAAGTTTTGATTGTAAAAAAGCATCAACTTTTATTGAAAATGCAATTTGTCAAGATAGTGAACTCTCAAGATTAGATGATGAGTTATCAATTGCTTATAAAAAGATGTGGAAAACACAAAATGATAAAACAAATTTAAAAAATGACCAATTTGCTTGGATAAAAGAAGATAGAGATAAGTGCTTGAGTATTGATTGTTTAAAAATCAGTTACTCAAATAGAATTAAAGATTTAGAGAAGTTTGCAAGTTTTAGTCAAAATAGTACTACAAATAGCGATATTTTTGGGCTTTTTGAGACAAAAAATGCAACAATTGGAATAAATAAGGATTTATCTTTTGTTTATAGTTCTGTTGAACCAGTTTCAGCTCATATCTGTGAAGTTGAAGATGAAAAGTTTACAAAACAAAATGATACACTTGTTTGGAATAGTAGTGAAGTTGAGTGTAAAATAAGTTTAGCAAAAATTTCAGAAGATAGTATAAAATTAAGCTCTATTGGAGATGGATGCTATACTTATTGTGGAGCAAGAGCTTATATTGAAGAAGGGGTTTATAAAAGATCAAAATCTTCAAAACAGCAAACACAAGAGAAAAAAGAGACAATGCCTTCTCAAACAAATAAGCATAACAGCATACCAGCAAACAATATATCTCCAAAAGGAAAATTAGCTGATATGTATAATTTGGGTAGTAATTACACAGATATTCAAAGAGATAATATGACAAAAGAGCTAAAAGGAAAACAGATTATTTGGGAGCTACCAGTTTATGAAGTTTCAAAAATATCTAATGGAAAATATAGAATCTCAACAGGTACAGGAGAGCTATTTGGTGACTCTTATGTATCTGCAAGTATAAAACTTACAGCTAGAAATTCAAATGAAGTAAATTATATTGAGTCTTTAATGACGGGTAATAAGATAAAAATCCAAGGTATAATAAGTGATGTTTTTTTAAGAACTGTTCAGATTGAACAAGCTATTTTATATTGAAAATGTGAGTTAAGTGTGGAGTTATCCACACTTATAATACTCTTGAAAAAGTTCTTCAATTTTTTCAGTTACAAGCTCTTCATGCCAATTATGTCTTTTGGCAAAAGATTTGATTTCAGTCTCTTTTTGCTCTTCGTTACAAAAAAAATATAATTTTTTTACAAAAGGTTTTGGTACAGAAATAGCAATTTTTTGGAAAAAGTTCTCTTTGCATTCTGGTGAACAAAAAACTTTTGATATAGGAATTTTTTTAGAGCAACATTGACAACTATTTGTCATAATAACTCCTTTAATTGTTTTTAATGTTGGAATTATAACAAGTAAGTATTAAATGCAACTTAGTTGTATAAGAAAATTTAATAATTTTCTAAACTTTTCTTGAATTCTTTTCTTCTATTCCTGAAATTCCAAATCTTCTTGCTAGTTCTTGTTTCACTCTATCAGGGCTTATATTAAGACTTGCAAGGGCTACAAGAACATGATAAGTGATATCAGCAGCCTCATATATAGTCTCTTCTTCATTTTTATCTTTTATAGCAAAACAGAACTCTCCAGCTTCTTCTACAATTTTCTTTAGCATAGAATTTTGATTACCTTGTAAAAGCTTTGCAGTATATGATTTGTTGCTATCATCTTTTTTTCTCTCTAAAATTGTGTGATAAAGAGTATCAATTACACCATAGCTAGAGCTTGTATCAATTTTAATATCTTGGGTAATATCATTTGTATCAAGATTTGTAAAAAAGCAAGTTTTTCTTCCTGTATGACAAGCAACACCTTCTTGAATGACTTTTAATAAAATTGTATCATTATCACAATCTACCATTATCTCTTCAACTTTTTGAGTATGGTTTGAGCTTTCACCCTTTTTCCAAATTCTTTGTTTGCTTCTTGAAAAATAGTGTGCAAATCCTGTTTGAAGTGTTAGCTCTAAAGCTTCTTGATTCATATATCCTAGCATTAAAACTTCGTTTGTTAGCTTATCTTGTGCAATTGCTGGAATTAAATTATTTGTCTTTTCCCAATCTATTTTGTTTATTTGTTTAATCAATTTATACCCTTAATTTTTGTCTCTATATCAAATCTGACTTGCTCTAATTTTCCAGTCTCTTCATCTAGTTTATAATCAAAACCAAACTTATAATCTAAATCATAGTTACTATCACTTTTGTATCTAATAGCTGGAGAATATCTATGATTTAAATTATATTTTTGTTCATTTGGAATAGCTTTTATCTCCAAAAAATTTATAATCTCTTTTTGTTTAAAAACAGCAGATTTTTCTAGCTCTACTGCCTGTTTTTTTTCTATCTTTTTCTTTATAGATGTTTTATCTTTAGATGTTTTTTGCTTTGTTGTTTTTGTCTCATTTGCAAAAAGAGAAGTAAAGAGAATAAAAATCATTAAAAATATTTTCATCTCTTTACTCTTTCTAGGCTATTTTTGGTTTAAAACCGTATCTCTACTTTTCTCTTTTGTATCAACCCAAATATTTGGAGTTGCACCACCTGGAGTTAGGAATATTTTTGCATCTTTATTCTCTTTTAAAGCTTCATTAAATTTTCCTTGAACTTCAATTTGTTGCATTTGAAGAAGGTGTGGAGTTAAACTTTGTGCTATCTCTTTATTTGCTTCAGATTGTGCTTTTGCTTCAATTGTAACAGCATCGGCTCTACCTTGAGCCTCTATTCTTCTAGCTTCAGCCTCACCACTTGCAAGCGCAGCTCTTTTTTCAGCCTCTTGTTTTGCTCTTTGAACTTCATATCTTACTCTTTCAGCCTCTTGATTTGCTATTTGAACTTTTTCAATTTGCTCTTTGATTTTTTCAGGTAAAACAATCTCTTTTAACTGTACAGACTCAATAATTACAGCCTGTTTAGATCTTTCAGCTACTTTCTCTTTGATTTGTTTATCTAAGCTTATAGCTACTTCATTTCTCTTCATAGGAAGAACTTCTGCGTTGTATCCACCAAGAACACTTCTTGCAACTTCTCCAACAACTTGATTTACAATCTTATCTTCCCAAGATGGTCCCCAAGATGCAATAGTTTCAGGAACTCCACTTGCAATAATATTATATTGAACTGTTAATTCAATAGAAATTGGTAATCCTCTACTATCAAGAACATTTATTGCTGGATTATTTTTGATACTTTGGTCAAATGAACCAACACTTTGACTGTTCATATATGTTAAAAGTCTAACTTTTGTATCAACAATAATAACTTTTTGTAATACAGGAATATAAAAATGGAAACCAGGATTTAAAGCCTCTTTGTCATATTTTCCAGTTGTTGCTTTAATTCCAACTTGTCCTGATTCAATAATAACAAAAGGCTTAAATA
>CAYQFC010000125.1:0-3552 GCA_964416585.1 uncultured Aliarcobacter sp. | reverse complement strand
GATATCTAGGATCTATTGAATTATCTTCAAAATGACTTTTAAGTATAGCAGCACCAGCTGGATTTGGTGCATTTGCAATAATTGTTAATCCACCACCACAAACAGCTCCAGCCACCAAGTAATACTTAAACTCTTCACTTAATCCTTGTACTAAAGAACCTAAATATGTAATTGCTGCATTATCAGTAAATGCTCCTAAAGTAATTGCTCCAACAAAAGCTTCTGCATTACTCATACTAGATATTAAATCTTTCAGCCACCACTCTTGCTGACCTCCCAAAAGAACAAGCCCACCAAGAAAAAAAGCAACCAAAAGCCCTTCTCTTAGCATTAATCTATCTTGGTATTGCTGATAAGCATATGTAACACCCAAAAATAATAAAAAAATACTCAAGAAAAATGCTGGATAATGTCCAAAATATATAACTAAAAAAAGAAAAATAAAGTGTGTTAAAACAATGGCAAATGGAATTTTTTCCTTATCGCTTACAGTAGTTCTAATATTTATATTTGATAGCTCTTTATAAAAAAACAGTATTATTAAACCAACATTTAATAATATTGCAATAATAGCCTTCCAACCAAAAGTTTTCAACATAAAAGTTGTACTCCAATCCCAAGTTTGGGCAACCATTAAAATAGGAGGTGCTGCAAAGTTTGTCAAAGTTCCACCAATTGAAATATTAATAAATAAAGCTCCCAAAGTAATATATTTTAGTTTTTTTGATATTCCTTGAGAAAATAGTTTATCTGCCAAAATCAAAGCAGCCAAAGTCATAGCAGCTGGTTCTGTAATCAAAGAACCAAACAAAGGCACAATAGCCATAACAATAAAATAAAAACCTATTGCACCTTTTTTTGGCAATATATTTGATAATTTTCTCACCAATGTTACAACTGTTTGAAGTATTGGTCTTGTTCCTGCTATTACCATGATTACAAAAACAAACATTGTTTCAACATAGCTTCTGCTATTTACATAATCAATAGTTTCATATTTTCCTAAAAAAATAAACATAAAAACAACCAAAACCATAGCCCAAATTCCAAAAACAACTTCAATTTCTCCTAAAAGGTGAAAAAGACCTGAATGTTTTTCGCTTCTTTGTGCTAGATGTTCAAAATATTTAACTGAAAAAATGTGAATAATAGCAAGAGCAAAGATAATTGCTGCAATGATTTGCAAAGATGTAGGTGGCATAAATACTCCTTAAAAATATTGAAAATTTATTATATTAAATAATATTCATTCTACTAAATCAATACTTAATTTTCTAAAATAGATTTTTAAATCTTATATAAGCCACTTTATAATAAATGATGATTTAAAATATATTTATTGTATAACTATTATACAAATATAGACAAAATATTAATTCTTAATACTATTAAGATTATATATATTGATTTTTTTACAAAAAAACTGCAAGGTTTACTATTTTTACATAATAAGTATTAATACTATTTATTAATATACATATAAAGCTTAAATCTAATTATATATATTTTTTATGTATATTGCTTAACTATATTTATGCATATGATATATCTTTTTTTATATAAGATTTTTTTATTCACTTTATTATTATTAAAATTATTCTATAATATAAGCTTTAATTTTTAAAGGTAATTTATGAACGATACAATAAAAATATTTAATGCAAAAGAGAATAATCTAAAAAATATAAATCTTGAAATTCCTAAAAATAAACTAATTGTTTTTACGGGATTAAGTGGTAGTGGAAAATCAACATTAGCCTTTGATACACTATATGCCGAAGGGCAAAGAAGATATATTGAGTCTTTATCATCGTATGCTAGACAATTTTTGGATAAGGTTGGAAAACCTGATGTTGAAAGAATTGAAGGATTAACTCCTGCAATTGCAATAGATCAAAAAACAACTTCAAAAAACCCTCGTTCAACAGTTGGAACAATAACAGAAGTTTATGACTACTTTAGGCTTTTATATGCAAGAGTTGGAAAGCAACATTGTCATCAATGTGGTAATGCAATATCACAAATGAGTGCCTCGGATATTATTAATCAGGTTTTATCTTTACCAGATGAAGCAAAACTTGTAATTTTAGCTCCACTTATAAACCGTAAAAAAGGTAGTTTTTCAGACCTTTTAGAGAGTTTACGAGCAAAAGGTTATGTAAGAGCTATGATTGATGGAGTTATGGTAAGACTTGATGAAGATATAGAGTTATCCAAAACACAAATGCACACAATAAAAGTAGTAATAGATAGAGTTACAGCAAATGAAGGAAACAGAGATAGAATCGCACAAGATGTTGAAAAAGGTCTAAAAGAGAGTTTTGGTGAATTGGAGATAGAAATATTAAACTATGAAGAGTTAAACATAGAAAAGCATATACACTATTCAGAGCATATGGCTTGTTTTGATTGTAAAATATCTTTTGAACCACTTGAGCCAATCTCTTTCTCTTTTAACTCACCAAAAGGTGCTTGTAGCTCTTGTGATGGGCTTGGAATTAGATATGCTCTTGATATGAAAAAAATCATAAATGAAGATTTGGATATTGAAAATGGGGCTATAAAGATTATATATGGTTTTAATAAAGGCTACTATTTTAAAATGCTTGTTGCATTTTGTGAAAGCGCTGGAATTAGCCTTAAAACTCCTTTTGGAGAACTTGAAGATTTCCAGAAAAAAGCAATACTTCACGGAAGTGTTGATGAGTTCTCATTCTTTTGGAAAAAACATAAACTTACAAGAAAATGGGAAGGTATTGTAAAACTAGCCTACGATATGATAAAAGACGAAAAAGAGATGGCTGAGTATATGACAGAGAAAAAATGCGATTCTTGTAGTGGAAATAGATTAAAACCATCTAGTCAAGCTGTATTTGTAGCACAAAAAACTATTCCAGATATTTTAAACATTCCTATTGAAGAAGCTCATAGCTTCTTTCAAAATGAAAACAATTTCTCATATTTAAGTGAACAAGATAAATTAATTGCAGCTCCAATTTTAAAGGAGATTAAAGAGAGAATTTTCTTTTTATATGATGTTGGTTTAGGGTATATAACTTTAGGAAGAGATGCAAGAACTATAAGTGGTGGAGAAGCCCAAAGAATAAGAGTTGCTTCTCAAATTGGAAGTGGTTTAACAGGGGTTATGTATGTACTAGATGAGCCATCTATTGGTCTTCACGAAAGAGATACAAGTAAACTAATAAAGACTTTAAGAGCTTTACAAGAAAAGGGAAATACAGTTATAGTTGTTGAACATGATAAAGAGACTATACAAGCTGCTGATTTTATAGTTGATATTGGTCCAAATGCTGGAAAATTTGGTGGAGAAGTTGTATTTGCTGGAACTTTAGACAAAATGAAAAAGGCAAAAACTCTAACAGCTCTATATGTTACAGATAAAAAGAAAATAGAGTATCCACATAATAGAAAACAAGAAGATTTTATTGAGATAAAAAATGTAAATATAAACAATATAAAAAACCTTGATGTGCAAATTCCACTTAGAAATTTAGTTTCAATAACAGGAGTTAGTGGAAGTGGTAAATCTTC
>CAYQFC010000124.1:0-3637 GCA_964416585.1 uncultured Aliarcobacter sp. | reverse complement strand
TAAATGCAGCCGTTGAAGCAGCAACTGCTGGAGAAGCTGGAAAAGGATTTGCTGTTGTTGCTGGAGAGGTTAGAAATCTTGCAACAAGAAGTGCAGATGCAGCAAACGAAATCAAAAGAATAGTTGAAACAGCAACATTAAAAGCAAAAAATGGAAAAACTATAACAACTGATATGATAGAAGGTTTTAGTGAATTAAAAACAAATATTGATACAACTATTAAATTAATAGAAGATGTTGCAAATGCAAGTAAAGAGCAACAACAAGCTATGACACAGATTAATGATACTGTAAATAGTCTAGATCAAGCTACACAAAAAAATGCAATGCTTGCAACAACAATAAATGAGATGGCTTCTAAAACTTCTCAATTGGCTATTAATTTAGATGAAACAATTCATCAAACTAGTTTTGATCAAAATGCACATAAACGAATTTGTGATGGAAGTATGATTATTGAGATTAATAAATTAAAATCAGATCATATTAGCTTTAAAAACAACAACTTTGCAGCTTGTAAAGAGGGTGCGGTTTGTACTGTAAAAAGCTCAAAAGAGTGTAATTTAGGAAAATGGATAATTGATAACTCAAATCAAGGGTTTGCAAAAACAAAAGAGTGGAAAGAGCTTGTTCATTCTCATGATATGGTGCATAAACTAGTTCAAGATACTATTATTTTGTATTCTGAATCAAAACCAAATAGTGAAATTTTTGCATCCACAAATGAAATAGAGCGAAATACTGAGATTATATTTGAAATGTTAAATAAAATTAGAGAGATAAATTGTGAGTCTATTTAAGTTTTATGAAATTTAAAGAGTTGTAAAATTCTTGCCGATTTTTTTGTAAAAAACAAAAAAAGAATAAATAAAAAGGAGAATTTAGTATGAGTAATCAAATAAAAGTTGCGATTGTTGGATATGGAAATCTGGGAAGAGGTGTTGAGCTTTCTATTTTAAAAAATCCTGACATGAGCTTGGTGGCTGTATTTTCAAGAAGAGAGCCACAAAGTGTAAAAACAATAAATACTCCTGTTTATAAAATAGAAAATATCTTAGAGTTTAAAGATAAAGTTGATGTTTTAATTCTTTGTGGTGGTTCAAAAGATGATTTACCAGTACAAGGTCCAGAGTTTGCAGAGCATTTTAATATAGTTGATAGCTATGATAATCATGCAAAAATTCCTGAATATTTTGCTAGTGTTGATAAAGAAGCTTCAAAAAATAAAAAAGTAGCAATGATATCTATTGGTTGGGACCCTGGAATGTTCTCTTTAAATAGACTTTTTGGAGAAGCACTTTTACCAGATGGAGATACATATACGTTTTGGGGAAAAGGTTTAAGCCAAGGTCACTCAGATGCTATTAGAAGAGTTGATGGTGTAAAAGCTGGAGTTCAATATACAATTCCACAAGAAGATGCAATAGAGCTTGTAAGAAGTGGAAATAGACCAAACTTAAGTACAAAAGATAAGCACAAAAGAGAGTGTTTTGTTGTTTTAAAAGATGATGCTATTGCTTCAAAAGTTGAAAATGAGATTAAAACTATGCCAAACTATTTTGAACCTTATGAGACAACTGTAAATTTTATTAGCCAAGAAGAGTTTGATAAAAATCATCAAGCAATGCCACATGGTGGATTTGTAATTAGAAGTGGGGTTAGTAGTTCTGGTGTTAATCAAGTAGTTGAATATTCATTAAAACTTGATAGTAATCCAGAGTTTACTGCAAGTGTTTTGGTGGCTTATGCAAGAGCTACATATAAGTTGGCACAAAAAGGTGATTTTGGTGCAAAAACAGCTTTTGATGTTGCTCCAAATCTTCTTTCTCCTAAAACTCCTTTACAATTAATAACTGAAATTTTATAATAATTTGTCCTTTTGGACGAATTATTAATTAATTAATAATTTTTTTAGACTTTCTTGATACAATTTAAATTAAATAAATTACTTAAGGCATTAAGTTGGAAGCACAAAATTTATATGAAGAACAGCTAAAATCCCACAAGAGAAACTTTTTTATAGAGTGGACTTTTCTTATAATATTTCATATTTTTTTATCTATTTTTGTATTTTCTATTATGTATGTTCAGTATGAGGATATTTTAAAAAAAGAGGAAGATAGGCTAAATACACAAGCAAGAGTCTTAAATAATAATTTAACAGATCAAATAACATCAATAAATGAATTACTAAAATCAATAAAGCAAAGTGTTGAACAAGATGGCTTAGAAAATAGTGATTCAAGAAGATATATAGAAGAGCATTTAAGTACATTTACAAATATTTTACCAAGCTTGAGAACTTTTATGATTTTAGATAAGGAAGGAAGAGTTGCTGCTACAAATAGAGCTGATGTTCTTGGTTTTGATTACTCAAAAAGAGATTATTTTTTAAATATAAAAAATAATCCATCAAAGAGCAAACTATATGTAGGAAAGCCTTATAGTACGGTTCTTGGTGTTTGGACAATAAGCTTTGCTTTAATGATTTGTGATGAAAAAGGTGAGTTTAATGGTTTGGTTTTGACTGTTATTGAACCATCGCAAATTATGAAGACTTTTGAGTCTGTTTCTTATGCTTTGGATATGAGAAGCTCAATTACACATGGAGATGGAACAGTATTTTTGACAGCTCCAAGAAAGGATAATTTGCTTGGTCAAAGTCTTGATAAAGAAGGAAGCTTTTTACAAAAGCATAAAAAAGATGGAAAAATAAGCAATTCATATAAAGAGATAATTTTTGTATCAAATAAAGAGCGATTACTTACGGTTTATACAGTAAAACCAAATAATATAGATATGGATTATCCTTTGTATATAACTATTTCTAGGGATTTGAAATCTTTGTATCTTGATATTCAAAAAGAGATTTATCTTGTTGTTATTTTGATTTCACTTTTAATATTAAGTTCAATTGTTGGACTATTTATGCTTCAAAGAAAAAGATATATCTCAAGAGTTAAAGAATTAAATCTTGAAAGCGAAAATAGAAAATTACTTGAAAAATATGCCTATATGGACGGTCTTACAGAAGTTGCAAATAGAAGATATTTTGATATTTATATAGATAAAGAGTGGAGATTTTGTCAAAGAAAAAATAAAGAATTATCTATTATTTTAATAGATATCGATTGTTTTAAGCTTTATAATGACAAATATGGACATCAAGCTGGAGATGAGTGCTTGAAAAGTGTTGCAAAAACATTAAGTAAAAACCTAAAAAGATCTCATGATTTTGTGGCTAGATATGGTGGAGAGGAGTTTATTTGTGTTTTACCAAACACTAGTTTAAGTGATGCAAAAATAATATGTGAAAAATTAAGAGCAGATGTTGAAAATTTACAAATCCCGCATATAGACTCTTTGGCTTCGCCTTTTGTTACGATTAGTCTTGGTTTAGTTACTACAATTCCTAGTGAAAACAAAGATATGAAAGATTTTATAAAACAAGCAGACAATAATCTTTATCTTGCAAAAAATAGTGGAAGAAATAGATTTTGTTGTGATTAAGATAGCTTATTGCTACATGAAAGCATATAAATCTATAATAAAGCACTAAATTAAAAGATATATTGGATAAAATAGAGATTATTATAATTTTAGGGACTATTTTATCTATGGCAAAACAAAAATCAAT
>CAYQFC010000123.1:0-3690 GCA_964416585.1 uncultured Aliarcobacter sp. | reverse complement strand
TAAAATCATTTGACACCAAAATTGATGCAACAAGCATCATATGTGCCCACATAAATAGAGCTAGAAATCCACCTGTAAAACTTTGAATAAAATCAAGTTTAGCTGGTAATCTACTCTTTTTCCCTTCTGTTGTTTTTCCTAAATAACCCTCTATTAGGTCACTCATTTTCTATCCTTTCTTACGATTTTAGATTTCAGAAAATAATAGCAGAAATATAGTTTAAAGTTTCTTCAATGGCTTGGTGAGTATTTACTTTTTGTTAATATATGGTGGTAAAAAGGTTACACTTAATCCCCAAATGGGGATTAGTGGGTATTTTTGGTAATATTTAGTGTTTCATTTCTAAACAATTAGTTTAAAAACAGAGATTGAATAGCTATATTTGTAAGTTCTGTTATTGTATCAATACTTAAAGTTGGAATAAAGAATATTATAGCACTTCCTATTCCACCAATAATTGTAATAAGAGCAATAAACGCAATTGCATAATTTGATACACTTTTTTCATTGAAATTTTGAGCTTCACAAGTATCTTTTTCTGGATAAAAATACATAGCAGCAATTAATCTAAAATAGTAGTAAATTGATACAATTGTTGCTAAAATAGCTAAAATTGCAATTAAAGTATATCCTGCTTTTATTGTTTCAGTAAATACATATAATTTTCCAATAAATCCAATAGTTCCTGGAATTCCAGCTAATGAAAGAGTGAAAATTGTAAGCATTAGAGCATAAAATGGTCTTTGTTTTGCCAAACCATTAAAATCGTTAAAATTAACTCTTATTATAGATTTTGAATTTATCTGAGAAATAATTCCAAAAGATCCAAGAGCAGCTAGTAAATAAGCTAATAAATAAAACATAATAGAGTAAGATATGTCAATATTGGCAATTTGTGTATTTTCATATGTTAAAGCAACAAAAGCCATCAAAATATATCCTGTGTGAACAATTGAAGATGCTGCTAACATTCTTTTTACTTTTTCTTGAGATATAGCCAACCAAGTTCCAATAACTAAAGTTACAACAACAACAATAGTTAGTAATCCATCCCAAAAATCAAAAATAGGTGCAATTGTATCAAGAATTAATCTTAAGAAAAATGCAAATATTGATATTTTAAAAGTTGATGCCATAAATGCTGTAACAATCATAGGAGCACCTTGATAAACATCAAGCAACCACGATTGGAAAGGAAATGCTGCAATTTTAAATAAAAATGTAAATAAAATTAGAGTTAAACCAATATAAACTAATATTAAATCATTTACACTTGCATTATCAATATAATTTTTTATCTCTATAAAGTTTGTAGATACAACACTTCCGTAAATTAAAACTAAGCCTAAAAGAAAAAATGCTCCAATAAAAGCACCTAAAACCAAATATTTAAAAAGTGCTTCAATTCTTTTTGAGTTGTCTTGATTAAATCCAACCATTATATAAACAGCAAAAGATGCGATTTCAAGAGCAATAAATGCAGTTATAAGCTCATTTGCTTGAGTTAAAATCATCATTCCAAAAAGAGCAAATAGGATTAAACTAAAAAATTCACCTTTGAAATAATCTCTATTTCTAAAATAACTTTCACCTATTAAAACAGTTAAAAGAGTTCCAAAAATAAGCATTGTGTTAAAGAAATTTGAGAAGCTATCAAATGTTAAAACATTGTGTAGAAAGCTTTCATAGACTTGAATTGAGTAGTTTGTATTTATATTTATTAAAGAGAAAACTAAAGCTAAAACTAAAAATATTGATGTTGCAATAATGTGTATTTTTGTAGAGATTTTCTCATACATACTTAAAAACATAAGTACCAAGGCACCAAGTAAAACAGTAAGAGTTGGTAAAATTAAAATAAATTGATTCATTTTGTTGCTCCAATTTGCAAAATATCTTTTAGGTATGCTTCTACTGTTGGTTCATAGATATTTGTAAAAATATCAGGAAAAAATCCCATAATAAAAATAAGAGCTACCCAAGGAGTTAATGCCAAAATCTCTTTAATTTTTAAATCTTTTATATTTAGTTCACTTGAACCTTCAGCTCTATCTTGAAGTATTGCTTTTTGGAACATCCAAAGCATATAAGAAGCCCCAATTATTACAGATAGTGCAGCTATAACTCCAAAATATATATTAGATTGGAATACTCCAAAAATAATTAAAAATTCAGATACAAATCCACTTGTTCCTGGAAGTCCCACATTTGAAAATAGCATAATTGCAAATATAAATGTAAGAATAGGTGCTTTTTTAGCAATTCCACCTAAATCTTTAATCTTTTTAGTTCCTGTTTGATCTTGAATATTTCCAACAAGTAAAAACAATGCTCCTGTTGCTATTGCATGAGCCATTATTAGATATAAAGCACCATTTAAACCATAAGATGTAAGAGTAAAAACCCCAGCAGCAATAAAACTTAAGTGAGATGCTGATGAGTAAGCAAACATTCTTTTTATATCTTCTTGAGTAAGTGCTGCTATTCCAAAATATACCATTCCAAAAATTCCAATAAATACTAAATAACTTGAGTAGATTTGAACTTCATCAGGAAATATTGGAATTAAAAATCTAATTACTGCATAAATTCCAAGTTTTGCCATAATTGAAGATAGAATAAAAACAGCACCTGTTGGAGCATTTTTATATGTTGCCATAATCCAAGTATGAACTGGAAATAGAGGAATTTTTATTGCAAATGCAAATAAAAATGCTAAGAATAACCAAGTTTTTGTTGAAGCATCAAGTGAAGTTATTTTTGCTAAATCATTATAAGCAAATGACCAAGAACCAAACTCATTTGCATAAGTCATTCCTAAATAAAATATAGCAAGTAGCATAAATAGTGAACCAGCCATAGTGTAAATAGTTACTTTTAAAGTAGTTGCAACTTTATCTCCACTTCCATACATTCCAATCATTAAGAAAATTGGAATAAGCATTAATTCCCAAAAGAAATAAAACAGAATAATATCTAATGATAGTAAAGCACCTGTTACTCCTGTTTGAACTAAAAGCATATTGATAAAGTATGATTTATTCTCTTTTTCCCATAAAAATAGATAAGAAGATGGTATTAAAATTGCAATCATCATAAGAATTGTAAGTGAAAATCCATCAAGACCTAAATAGTAATTTACTCCATAACTCTCTATCCAAGGAATATTTACTACAAACTGCATAGAAGAGTTTGCTTCATAATCTAAAAATAGTTTTAAAGCCAAAGCTAAAACAACTGTTGTTGTTGTAAAAGAGATATTTCTTACAGTTTTTATCTCTTTTGTTGTAAGCAATAGTCCTAAAGCAACAATACTTGGTAAAAATATAATAAATGAAAGTATAACTTGACTCATTTTACAATCCTAGTGAAATATATAGGTAAATAAATGCAAATGTCATACCTAAAAGCATAAATACAGCATAAAACCTTACATTTGCATTTTGTAAAGTAGCAACTTTTTTACCTGTATTTAAAAATAGATTTGATGATTTCATAATCGCGGCATCTATAATTTTATCATCAATAACTTTGTCAAAAAGTCTAGATAAAGCTTTTGCACCTTTAACAAAAATTGCATCATAAATCTCATCAACATAAAGTTTTCTTCCAACAAATCCAACTTCAAGCTCTGGTTTTTCTAAATCATAATTTGCATATTTTTTATATGCTACAAAAATTCCAAGAGC
>CAYQFC010000122.1:0-3692 GCA_964416585.1 uncultured Aliarcobacter sp. | reverse complement strand
TTGGTCTTGCGATTTCCAAAAGCCATAAAATCGCATAAGAGCAATTTTCTTTAAAAAAATAGTAATCAGCATAAGAGTCTTTTAACTCCCAAGAGTGCAATACTAATTTAAAAATTTCATCTTGATTTAGATTTAAATCATATTCCCAAACATCTCTTTGTTCAAGATTATTGTACTCTTTTATCTTCTCATAGTATGGAAGAATTGAATATCTTCCTTCATATCCACCAAAAATTCCTTGATATGCAAAAACAAGTCCATTTTTTTCATCTGTTTTTGCTGCATAATTTATAGCATTTGAAATAAGTGGAGTATTTTTATCGCTAGAAACTCTCAAAAATGTGTGTCCGTACATTGATGCTGGTGAATTTATATGAGATGTTGGAAAAACTAAGCTTACATATTTTGCGTTTGTTAATTCTAAATATTTATCCAGCTCTTCACAAGCATAATTTTTAATGCTATTTTCTAATTTGGGAATTTGTTCTTTTAACCATGAAACTCTCAAAGGAAATCTGCATAAAATATTATTTGTTCCATTTTCTAGCGATTTTATAGTTTCAAATAACTCTTTTTTTAAATCATTTTTTCCATCTTTTGATATAAAAAAGTTATCTGAATCTATCTCGCTTTCGCCATCTCTATAGTGCAAAAGCTTTGACCAATATGAATTTTCATATATTTTACTGTTTTCTACAAAATCTTCAATATTATTTGAGAATAGAGAGTTAAAAAAAAGGAGTTTAAATATAAAAAATTTAAACCCCAATTTTATAAAATTAGATATGTTTTGCAATGTTATCAATAACTTCTGCTGAACTTACTTTTTCACTTGTATAAATATCTGAGAAATTTGCTTGTAATTTTGAGGCAAAATCTTCTTTATTTTCAACATTCATCAAAGTTGCAACTGTATTTAAAGTTTCACCTTTTCCTGCTGAAATATCCATAGCTAACTCATCCATATTTTCATTTACAAATTTATGAAGTTTGTCATTTGAAACAAAATTATTTGGTTTACTACAATTTGATGTTCCACTTGAAATACCAAAAGTTTGGTTTCCTGAAGTTCCATTTGTTGTAGCAGCAAGTGCTTGTAAAACTGAAGAGTTTTGATTTTTTATAACTATTGAACCTAATCCACAACCTGTATTTGTGTTATTTGCATATAAAGAACTAGCTAATCCTAAAGCAACAACCGCTGAAAAAATTCTTTTCATTTTTATCTCCTTTTTTAAAATATTAGATTTTATAGATTTTTAACTTTAAAAGCTTTTAATTTTGTAGTTTTTTGTAATTAAATTGATTATTTCTTCTTTATTTAAACAATTTTCGATCTGTAAAACAAGTGCATAATCCAATATCTCTTTAAACTCTAAACCCTCTTTAAAGCCTAAATTTATTAAATCTCTTCCAAAAATCAACCTTTTTAATGGCTTATTATAGATATCTAAACTTTGTGTTAAATTTTCAATCTCTATAATATTTTCATTTTTAAAGGCTTTTTCAATAATAATCATATCTTCTAAATTTAAAAGTAAAGATAGTTTTTTTAGCTCTTTATCAGATTTTGTCAAAGAGTGTGAAGATAGATTTAAAACTATTTCTATAAATTTTTTATCATTACTTAGATTTTTTAAAAACTCTATTTTTATATCTTTTTTCATATTTTTACACAAAATTGAGAAAAATAGAGATAATTTTCTTAAATTATCAAACTCTTCTTCAAAAATAATATTTGCAAGATTATCAATAGCTTCAAAACTATTTATAAAATCAAAAATCTCAAACTCTCTTAATAGTTCTAATCCAATACTAGGCTTTTTTGATTTTATAAATAACTTTTTTAACTCCTCAAAAATTCGCTCTCTTGGCAAATATTTTAATTCACCACTATTTATAATATTTTTACATAATATTTTTGTACTTTCATCTAGTTTTAGCTCAAATCTTGAAGCGAATTGCACTGCACGATAAACCCTTAAACTATCTTCTATAAAAGTATTATCATTTATATGTTTTAAAACTCCATTTTTTAAATCTTCTATTCCACAAAAAGGGTCTAAAAATTCATTTTTAAAATAGTCATATCCAATTGCATTTATAGTAAAATCTCTTCTAATTGCCGCTTCTTTAAAGCTTAAATTTGGATTTGTTGTAATACTAAAATCCTGATGATATTTTCCTATTTTTTGCTCAACTCTTGGTAGTGAAAAATCAAAATCTAATTCATCAATTTTACAAGTTAAAACACCAAAAGATTTTCCAACAAGCTTAATTTTTGCATATTTTTCTAAAGTTTTTTGAATAATTTCAATATCATTTAGAGCAAAAATCTCTATATCGTAATCTTTTATTTTTTTATCTAAAAAACTATCTCTTACACAACCACCTACAAGAATAGGCTTTGAGCCTAAATCTTGTAAATCTTTTAGGATTTTAATTAATATTTCTGGAAGGTTAATTTTTGATATATTGGTAAACATCTTGTTTTGGATAAGGAATAGTTATCCCAGCCTCATCAAATGTAAGTTTAATATCTTCTAAAAGTTCTGCTTTTACTTTACTATAATCAGAAGATTTAACCCAAACATTTATAGCAATATTTACAGAACTATCAGCCAATTCATTAACAAATATATTTATATTACTATTTTTTAATATTTTCTCATTTTTATTTACTATATTTGTTAAAATATTTTTTGCTTTTTTAATACTATCTTCATATGAAATTCCAACAACAATATCGACTCTTCTTGTTGGATTTGCATTTACATTTGTGATAGAACTTTTTGTAATAGTTCCGTTGGGTACTATTATTTTTTGGTTATCAGATGTCAAAAATACAGTACTAAATATAGTAACTTCTATAATAGTCCCACTAACTCCACCAGCAACTACGCTATCTCCAACCTTAAAAGGTTTAAAAAAAACTATCATAACTCCTGAAGCAAAGTTTCCTAGAGCATCTTTTAAAGCTAATCCAACAGCAAGTCCAGCAGCTCCCAAAATAGCTAAAAAAGAAGTAGTTTTTATTCCTAAATTATTTAAAACTGCTAGTATTACAACTGTTATTAAAATATAATAGACAATATTTTCTAAAAACTTAACCAAAGTTTCATCAACAATCTCTATTTTTCTTAAAATTGCCCCTATAATTTTTACTATTTTCTTTGAAAACCATTTTCCAACAAAAAATATTACAATAGCTAGAACAATAGATAAAGAGTAATTTACAATAATATCTATGATATTATCTGGGATATAAGATTTAACACTAGAAGTAATTTTATCTATGTTATTATTTATATTCTCTTCTATATTCATAATTTTTATTTAATTAATTCCAATATTTTAGCAACAACTTCATCTAATTTTACTTCTGTTTTTTCTAAAGTTTTTCTATCTACTAGTTCAACCACACCTTCAGCCAATTTTTTACCAATAATTATTGCATATGGAAAACCTAAAAGTTCAAAATCTCCCATTTTAAATCCAAATCTAGCATTTACTCTATCATCTAAAATAACTTCAATATTTTGTGATTTTAGTTTTTGATAAATCTCTTCACCAGCTCTTGCTTCATCTTCATTTTTAGAGTTTGAAACTATAATATCAACCATAAATGGAGTTGTAGCTTTTGTCCAAATACAACCTTTTTCATCATGATTTTGTTCAATTACAGCAGCAAC
>CAYQFC010000121.1:0-3694 GCA_964416585.1 uncultured Aliarcobacter sp. | reverse complement strand
AATACTTTTTAGATAATCAAGTAACAGCAAACATAACTTTACAAGAAGTAAATCCAGTTAAAAAAGATTTTTCAAAAGTAAATATTATGTTTTTTAACAACTTAAATAAATAAAATGACATATTAAAAAAAATGGAAATGAAAAAAGAGATAACTAAAAAAACCAAAAAACCATATAAAGTAGTTTTTTATGGTGATAAAAACAATTATGAAGAGTTCCAAGATTTACACCAAGCAAAAGAGTTTTCAAATGAACTTGCTGGTTGTAAAATCGTACCTAATTTTAAGTTGAAAGTAAAAAAACTTTCAAAAAATCAAGATATGGAGAAATAAAAATGAAAAAATATCTTTTGAGTGCCGTTTTAAGCACTCAATTATTGTTCAGTTCAGGAATACCAACAGTTGATGTCCTTGCTATTGCTCAAACTTTAGCTCAAAATATCAAAGAGATAGCAGAATGGAAAGAAACAGCCGAAAGATGGAGTGATACAGCTTCGCACTATTCTAGCCAATTAACAGCTTATGAAAATGAGCTTATGAGTAAAACGGGGATTCGTGATAGTGTTGGATTTGTTAAAGATTTAAACAGATTACAGCAATATGCGAAAGTATATGGTGATGATTATTTAGATTTGGCTAAAGCTATGGCAAACCCTAGTTCAAATATTGGGAATTTATCAAGAAGTTTATTTCAAAAATATAATGTTTTTGATAGATGTGAAAATCAAATTTACAAAGATTGGGAAAAAGAGAATTGCAAATTGAAACTTCAAAGAGAAGTTACACAAATTGCAACAGTTCAAGAAACTAAAAAGATGGTGGATACATCAGCAGAAAATTTAGAAAAGTTATCTAAAAGAGTATCAAGCTCACAAGATATAAAAGATAGTCAAGATATAGCAAATGCTATTAATATGGAAATGGCTCAAATGCAAATTATCCAAATGAAAATTGATATGATGGAAAAAAACAATCAAGCAATGGCAAGAGCCGAAGAAGAGCAAAAGAAAAGAGAGATTTACTCTACTTTGGGAAAAGTATTAAAGTATTAATTAATACTAATTAATGTTAATAAATATCATTAATTACACAATTATTACATTATTTTATGATAATATTCTTGTATATTAATTAACAAAAAGGAAAATGAAAAATGAAAAAATTAGTTATAGGAACGGCTTTAGCACTAGGACTTTTATTTAGTGGTTGTGTAGAAAGTGAAGAGAGTAAAGCAAAAACAGAATTTAAACAAGCAATGTTATCAATCAAACCTGAAACTTTTATCAAGGAATGGACTGAAACTAAAGATATGTTTGAAAAAAAATATGGTCAAGATGTTAATGTTTGGTTTCAAGAACTTAAACAAACAAATGAATGGAAAGCTTTAGATAGTAAAGCTAAACAAATGACTATGGGAAAAGTGCTTAAATATTAAAACAAGGAGTTTTAAAATGGGAAAAAATAAAATTATAGGACTATGAGATTTTTTGAATCAATTGGAAATTGGATAGATTCATTTTTTGATTTCTTAGTCGCCAACTCAAATACAGAAGTGGTTGAAGTTCTCACCTCTCTTGTGGGAATTACAATTACTTTACAAATAATGTTTAAAGCCTATCAATCTTTTGCTGGTAAAACAAATGAGCCATTAAGGGAATTGATTTGGGATATTACAATAAAAATGCTAGTTGTTGGAGTTGCTTTAAATCTAAACGGCTATTTAGATACCATCAAAATTGGTATGGAAAATCTACAAAATATAATGTCTGGAAATACAAATTTATATTCTGCTTTAGATGATAAATATGATGAAACTATAAAGTTAATTACTGTTATTTCTGAAAAGTATTCTTTTTGGGATAGTGGCTCTTCTGTTGCTGGAACTGTCTTAGCAATCATTTTGGTTTTTTTGGGCTTTTTATTGGGAATTATTCCATCATTTTTAATTGTTGTTATTACAGGAACAACATTAAAAATATTAATGTTATTAGCTCCAATAGTTATATATAGTTGGATATATCCTTGGTTTAGAAATGTATTCACTCAATGGCTACAAATATTTATAACTAATCTTTTAACGGTTTTCGTTGTTGGACTTATGTTAAGTCAATTTTCACAAAAATATGGTGACCATATAGCAAAAGCTCAAACAGGTGTGATAAATGATTATGATGTTTTAAGTATAGGTTTTCAAAGTTTAGTGATGGGGATATTATTGTTTGGTTTAATAAAAATTGCTGTTGAAATTGCAGATAAAATTGGAACTGTTAGCATAGAAAGATTGGTACAAAGTGGTGTGACTGGAAGTCAATCAGCACCATCACAATATAAACAAAGTGCTGGAAACATTAAACAAGCTGTTGAACAATTTAAAGATTATAGACAATCTAAAGTTGCAAAACCTACTTAAACTGGTTTAGATAAAGATATATAAAGGTAGAGCTTTTAAGTTCTGCCTTTTTTTATGTCTGATTTTTGCTAAAAACAATAATTAACATTTATTAATGTTAATAGATATTAATAAATATTTAAAATAAGGAAAAGAAATGAAATATATAGTTTTAGGATTGTTGCTACCATTATTTTTTATTGGTTGTACAAACAATAAAAATGTTTCTACTCCATCACCATCAAATGTAACAAACGAAGTGAGTAGTAAAAAAATATTTAGTGAAAATGATAATTGGCTACCAATTAACAAAAATACAGATTTTCAAAATGCAAAAAATGACAAGGTGGTAAAATGAAAACTAAGTATATAACAGATGATAACTTTGATAAGGACAATGCTTTAGATTTTGAAACATCAAGAAATTATCTAATTAATAAAAGCAATCAAAGAGCTTGGCTCGTTGCTATTATATCGTTATTTGTAACTGTTCTTTTAGTTATTGCAATTGTTGTAATGTTGCCTTTAAAAAGGGTTGATGTTGTTGCTGTAAAAGTAGATAAAAATGGATTTGTTGAAATTGTTACAAATTTACAAGAAGAGGTAATGAAAACAGATGAAGCCATAGACAAGCATTTTATAGCAAGATATGTAAAAACAAGAGAACAATATTATTATAACACTCTAAATCAAGATTATGAAAGAACTCAAATGCTTTCAAGTAAATTAGTTTCAGATAATTACATTAAATTTATGACTGCCGATAAAACAGGAAGATATGAAACTTTAAAAAATAAGTTTGAGATTGAAGCTGAAATTTTATCTATCGTACTAAATGATAGTAATGGAACTAAGACAAGCACTATAAGAGTTCAAACTAAAGAAAAAGATTTGACTACTAGCAATGTAAAGGAAAACATCAAAGTAATTACTTTAACTTATGATTATTTACCTATGAAGCAAAATTCAAAATCAAGACTTGAAAATCCTTTAGGATTTGTTATTAATTCATATAGAATAGATGAGGAAATAAAAGAATGAAAAAACTAATATTAGCTACTTTGATTGGAGCTTCTTCTCTTTTGGGGATAGAAATTCCAAAACCTACAATTTTTGATAAAAGAGTTGTATATACTGATTTTAATAAAGATGATGTATTTCAAATATATGGTAAAAATGGATATACAACAGTTGTTCAATTTTCACCTGATGAAGTTATACTTGATATGGCAAGTGGATTTTCACAAGGTTGGGATTTTCAAGATAGAAGAAATTATATTTTTATTAAACCAAAATCTTATGAATC
>CAYQFC010000120.1:0-3709 GCA_964416585.1 uncultured Aliarcobacter sp. | reverse complement strand
TTACACTATTTGTTGCAGTTTTTTATGTGGTTTATCTTTGTCATGCTTACTTTTTGGAACTTGAAAAAATATATAAGAATGAGCCAAAAAATGATAAAGATATTGAAGAAAGAGTTGAAGGAAAAGTGGAAAATAGTGTAATACAACTTGATTATAAAGGAAAATTATAATCTATGCAAGAGATAAAAAATCAGATAATTAAAGCAAATATTGAGATACTTGATTATCTTGAAACTAAGATAAAAAAAGAGGACTATTCTTATACAAAAACTCTTGGATTTGGTGGAGATAAATCTTTGAATATTGATATTATTTTTGAGAATATATTTATAAAATATCTTCAAGATTTTGGGAATATTTTTAGTGAAGAGTGTGGATTTATTGACAATAAAAAAGAGTTTACATTTATAATAGACCCACTAGATGGAAGTAATAATTTCTCTTCAAATCTTCCATATTTTGGCACAAGTGTTGCTGTTAAAAAAGATGAAATTATAGTTGCTGGTTTTGTTCTTAATTTGGCATCAAAAATTTTGGTTTATAGAATTTTAGACGAAGATGTAAGATATTTTTGCCTAAAAGAGAATAATGAGAAGATCTCTTTTTTGGAAAATAAACCAAAAGTTGGAGTTTTTGAGCGAGGATATAAATATCCAAAAATTTGTGAGTTTTTAAATAGTAAAAATATCAAATTTAGAATACTTGGAGCAACAGCTCTATCTTTAGCAAATGCAAGAGATTATGATTTTGTTTTATTTATTGGGGATTTGAGAATATTTGACTTGGAAGCTGGGTTATTTATAAGTAAAGATTTATATATTTATAGAGATGAAAAAATAGTATTTATAACAAAATATTATGATAAATTTATATTTTTTAAAGAAAATATTAAACAATTTTGGGTATAACTCCAAATCAATAAAATAAAATAGGAAAATTATATGGCTTTAATTATTATGGATGAGTGTATTGCTTGTGATGCTTGTAGAGAAGAGTGTCCAAACTATGCTATTGAAGAGGGTGATCCAATTTATGTAATTGATCCAGATCGTTGTACAGAGTGTGTAGGGCATTATGAAGAGCCACAATGTGTTGAGGTTTGTCCTGTTGATTGTATTATTTTGGATCCAGATAATGAAGAGACAATGGAAGAACTAAGATTTAAATATGAACAACTAATGGAAGAAGAAAACTAAAATGTCGAAAATCACAACAATCATTGATATTGGGTCAAACTCAATGAGAATGGTTGTTTTAGAAAAATCTAGTCGTTTTGCATTCTCTTTAATAAATGAGACAAAATCTAGAGTAAAAATATCTGAAGGGTGCTATGAAAATGGTGGAAACCTTCAGGAAATTCCTATGCAAAGAGCCTATGAAGCTTTAAAATCTTTTCTAAGTATCTCAAAAGCTTTAAAAAGTAGAAAAATTTTATGTGTTGCTACTTCTGCTTTAAGAGATGCTCCTAATTCTAAAATATTTCTAAATAGAGTTAAAAATGATTTGGGATTAAATATTAAAATAATAAATGGTGAAAAAGAGGCATATTTTGGCGGTGTTGCCACTTCAAATCTTTTGCCTGATGATAATTTTGTAACACTTGATATTGGTGGTGGAAGTACCGAATTTTGTTTTATAAAAGATGGAAAAATAACAAAATCAATATCTCTTGACATAGGAACAGTACGATTAAAAGAGTTATATTTTAATAAAAATAATCTTGAAGATGCAAAAAACTATATTTTAAATAATTTGAAGAAAGTTTATGATTTAAATGAAGATATTCCAGAAAAAGTTGTTGGAATTGGTGGAAGTATTAGATTTTTATCAAAATTAATAATGGAAAAAAACTCATATCCTTTGGATGCAATTCATGGATTTACTTATAATGTACAGCAAGAGAGTAAGCTTTTTTCAAACATTTTGAACACAAAAACAATTGAAGATTTGGAGCTTTTGGGAGTTAAAAAAGATAGATTTGATACTATAAAAGAGGGAACATTTATCTTTAAAACAATTATTGATGAGCTAAAGATTAAAACTGTTGTAACATCTGGAGTTGGTGTTAGAGAAGGGGTTTATCTAACAGATTTACTAAGAAATTCTAATCATAAATTTCCTGCTAATTTCAATGTTAGTGTAAGAAGTTTACTTGATAGATTTGAACTTGATGCGAAACAAAGTGCTTATCTTGGGAAAAATGCTAGAGAGATTTTTGATATATTAAAACCAATACATAAACTTGAAGATAAGTATAGAACTTTTTTGGTTGTTGCTTCAAAACTTCACTCAATTGGAACAAAAATAAACTTTTATAAATCAAATGATAATGCTTTTGAGTTTATTTTAAATGGATTAAGCTATGGAATTTTTCATAGTTCAAGAGTTGTGGTTGCTTATATTTTAAAGTTTTCAAAAAAAACATTACCAAAGCAGAAAGATTTGGAACTATATCAAGAGCTTTTGCCAGATCTTGAAACAATGCAATGGCTATCATTTATGCAGAGTTTAAATTTGGCAATAAATATTGATTTTAGTAGAGTAAAAGTTGATTATTCCCTAGAAAATACTACTTTAAAACTTTGTTTGCCAAATAAATCATTTTTAGTACAATCTTATATTGAGAAACTAGAACTTCCAAAAAACTTTAACTTAGAGATTTTATAGTGCAAAAAATAGCTATTATAAAGCTATCTGCTATGGGTGATATTATCCACTCTATGGTAGCTTTAGAGTTTATCAAAAAAAAATATCCAAAGATAGAGATTGATTGGTTTGTTGAAAGTGCTTTTAGTGCTGTTTTAGAAAATAACCCAGATATTAGAAATATAATCAAGCTAAATCTAAAATCTATAAAAAAATCAAAAAAAGAGATTTTTACTCAATTAAATCTGGTAAAAAGTTTCAAAAAAGAGAACTATGATTTAATAATAGATGCTCAAGGGCTTATAAAATCTAGTTTAGTTGCAAGAATTTTGGGAAAAAATATAGCTGGATTTTGTAAAAATTCAACAAGAGAAAGTTTGGCTAGTTTTCTTTATAATAGAAAAATATCAATAGATTATAGAGAAAATGCAATAGATAGAAACTGTTTTTTAATAAGTAAAGCACTTGGTTTTGAGATAACAAAAGATGAGATTTTAAATAAAAAACCATTTTTATTTTTTAAAGATGAAGATGAGATAATTTATGAATATTTAAAGAGTGATAAGAAAAATATTTTGCTTGTAGTTGGAGCTAGTTGGAAGAGTAAAATCTACTCTAAAGAGAAGTTTGCTAAAATAGTAGATAGTTTAAATGAGAATTTTTTAATTGTTTGGGGAAACGAAGAGGAGAAGCAAATAGCAGATTTTATAGGAGCAAATAGCAAAGCTTTGGTTTTGCCAAAACTATCTTTAAATAGCTTAAAAGCTCTGGTTTCTAAAGTTGATTTAGTAATAGGAAATGACACAGGACCTACACATATGGCTTGGGCTTTAAATATAGCTTCTATTACGATTTTTGGAAATACTCCAGCATATAGAAATAGCTATCTTACAAATATAAATAGAGTTATAAAATCTAGTTTTACTCCAAATCCACTAAAATTGGATAAAAATAACTTCTCTATAAATGAGATAGATGAGAAAAATATAGTTAAAATGGCAAAGGAAATTTTATGTATAGAGTGATAAAAGATTATTTTAGACTTTTTTTATATAACACTTTT
>CAYQFC010000119.1:0-3741 GCA_964416585.1 uncultured Aliarcobacter sp. | reverse complement strand
ACACCTAATCCCATAATTAAACCTTTTATTATTTTTATTCATATTATAAGAAAAAAAGATAAAAAAGTAGATAAAACCGCTTAGTAAAAATTTTAATCTGCAAATTATTTATTATTTAAGTATTTTTATTTCAAATACTCTTTATTTAAGCCTTTGTTTGGCTTTTTTTTATATTTTTTTTGGTTATACTTCTTTTTAATGTTAAAAAAGATTTGAAAGGATATCTTATGATGAAACTGTTATGGCTAGTTATAGCCGTTGTTGGGGCTTTATGTTTTGCACATTTAGCACTACAAAATGGTGAGTCTGTTTCAGCTATGTATTTAGTTGTTGCAGCTGTTTGTATCTATATGATTGCGTATAGATTTTATGGAAGATTTATTGCTTACAAGGTTTTGGAGTTAAATAAAAATAGAGCAACTCCTGCTATGGTTTATGATGATGGAAGAGATTTTGTTCCTACAAATAGATCAGTTTTATTTGGTCATCACTTTGCTGCAATTGCAGGAGCTGGTCCACTAGTTGGTCCAATTTTAGCGGCTCAGCTTGGATATTTACCTTCAATGCTATGGATATTAGTTGGAGGAGTTTTTGCTGGAGCTGTTCATGATTTTGTAGTTTTATTTATCTCTTCAAGAAGAGATGGTAAATCTTTAGGTGAAATTATTAAAGATGAATTAGGAAGCTTTACAGGTGCTGTTACTATGATTGCAATTTTTGGAATTATGCTAATTATTATTGCAATTTTATCAATGGTTGTTGTAAAAGCTCTTGCTGAATCTCCTTGGGGACTATTTACTATTGCTATGACTATTCCTATTGCTATTTTTATGGGAATTTATATGAGATATTTAAGACCAGGGAAAGTTGGAGAGGCTTCAGTTATAGGATTTGTTCTTTTAATTTTAGCTATTCACTATGGAAGTATTATTGCTGCTGATCCTGTATGGGCAGCTAGATTTACTTTTGATGCTTCAACTTTGGCAATTATTATGATGGGATATGGTTTTACAGCTGCAATTTTACCTGTTTGGTTTTTACTTGCTCCTAGAGATTACTTATCAACATTTTTAAAAATAGGTGTTATTTTACTTATGGCAATAGCAATAGTAATTGTAGCTCCAGATATTCAAATGCCAAAAACAAATAGTCAATATTTTGATGGAACTGGTCCAGTTTTTGCAGGAGCTATTTTCCCATTTTTATTTATTACAATTGCTTGTGGTGCTATTAGTGGATTTCATGCATTAATCTCAAGTGGTACAACTCCAAAAATGCTAGAAAATGAGACTCATGCTCTTCCTGTTGGATATGGTTCTATGTTAATGGAGAGTGCTGTTGCAATTATGGCTTTAATTTGTGCAACTATTTTACACCCTGGACTTTATTTTGCTATAAACTCACCTGCAATATTTATAGGTACAGATGTAATGCAAGTTGCCCAAACGGTTTCTACTTGGGGATTTACTGTAACTCCTGAAGAGATTAAAACACTTACAGCAAACATAGGTGAACAAACAATTTTATCAAGAACAGGTGGAGCACCTACATTTGCAATTGGAGTTGCTATAGTACTTCATGAACTTTTTGGTGGAATTGAAATGATGGGCTTTTGGTACCATTTTGCAATTTTATTTGAAGCTCTGTTTATTTTAACTGCTGTTGATGCAGGGACAAGAGCTTGTAGATTTATGGTTCAAGATATTTTAGGAAATGTATATAAACCTTTGGGAAATACAAGTAACTATGCAGCTGGAATTTTAGCTACATTTTTAAGTGTTGCTGGATGGGGATATTTCCTTTATCAAGGAACTATTGATCCAAGAGGTGGAATTTACTCTTTATGGCCTCTATTTGGAGTAAGTAATCAAATGTTGGCTGGTATGGCACTTTTACTTGCAACGGTTATTTTATTTAAAATGGGGAAAGCAAGATTTGCATGGGTTACTGTGGCTCCAGCTCTGTTTGTTTTAACTGCAACACTATATGGTGGAGTTCAAAAAGTACTTCCATTTAAAGAAGGTGATAGAGTTCATAATGCTGTAAGTCATGTGGCAACTGCTCAAATCCAAGCTAAAAAAATTGCTGATTTAGAAGCAACGTTACCAACTCTTACAGATGAAGCTCAAATTGCAAAAGCAAATAAAGATATAGGAATTGCAAAACAAGTGAGATTTTCAAATATAATAAATGCAATTTTATGTGTATTCTTTATGTTTGCTACATCTTTAGTAATTATTGCAACAATTAGAATATGTTCAGGAAGATTGAAAATTCCACTAAAAGAGTCTAAATTTGTTGCTTTGGATAGCCTTAAAAGAGCTTAAAAATGTTTGATAAAATAAAAGCCTTATATGAAAAATCTGAAAAGTTTTTTCATCCCCTTGTGGGGCTTTCTAGCTATGAAAAATATCTTGAACATATGAAAAGAACTCATCCTGAAAAAGATGTTTTAAGTAGAGGTGAGTTTTTCAAAGAAGCACTAGATAGAAAGTACAATACGGGCGGTTTCAAAAAGTGTTGTTAAGCATTTAAGAGCAAAGTTTTTGCTACACAAAAGAGTCAAATTGCAAAATAATTTGACTCTTATTCTACTGATTTCTCCTTAATAGGAATATTTATCAAAGCTGCTAAAAGAGCTAAAGCTATATCAAAATACCACATTAAATTAAAATTTCCAAAACTATCTACAAAAATTCCACCTAAATATGCTCCAAAAAATCCACCTATTTGATGTGATAAAAGTGTCAAACCAAAAAGTGTTGCTAGATATTTTACTCCAAAAAGCTTTGCAACTATTCCAGCTGTTGGTGGCACAGTTGCTAACCAAGTAAATCCAATTGCAACCGAAAAGATATAAAATGTAAGTTCAGTTTTTACAGCTAAAAGATAGATAAAAATCATCAAAGCTCTTGAAAAATAGATCCAAGCCAAAATATATTTCATCTTATATTTTGTACCCAAATATCCAGCATATAAACTCCCAAAAATATTAAAAAAACCAATTAATGCTAAAGAGTAAGCAGAAACATCTGCACTAAAGCCACAAAGTGCAACTTCATAAGGAAGATGAGTTACCAAAAAAGAAACATGAAAACCACAAGTAAAAAACCCAATATTTAGTAAAATATAGCTTTTATCTTTTATTGCTATTTTCATTTGCTCTTTTAAACTTATGCTATTTTGTTCATCTTTTATCTCTATTTCTTTCTCTTTTGTTTTTTCATTTTTTGTTAATATTTTTGCCAAAGGAATTGTAAAAAGTGTTGAAATTGCCAAAGCAAAAAGTGCATAAATATATCCAAAAGCATTTATTAAAGCTTGAGCTAAAGGTGCAAATACAAACTGCCCAAAAGAGCCACCTGCATTTATAAAACCACCAGCAAATGACCTTTTTGAGCTAGGAAGTTTTTTTGCAGTTGCACCTATTAAAATAGAAAAACTAGAAGCTCCAGCTCCAGCACTTAGCATTAATCCAAAAAAAACAATCAAAAGAAAACTTGATTCTATGAAAGCTGTAAAAATTAGAGCAAAAAACATCAATAAAGCACCAAAAACCAATACCAAAAAAGAGCCTTTTTTATCAGCAATCACTCCAACAATAGGTTGCACTAATCCCCAAAAAAACTGACCAATTGCAAGAGCTAGGCTAATTGTTACAATATCTATATTTTTATCAATATTTATTGGTGCTATAAAAAGCCCTAAAGATTGTCGAACTCCCATAGTAATTGCTAAAAT
>CAYQFC010000118.1:0-3768 GCA_964416585.1 uncultured Aliarcobacter sp. | reverse complement strand
TTTGATTTTATTTACAAGGTATTCATAATTTTGCACAACTCAAGCAAATTTAATTATGCTTTAGATATTATGTTTAAAACATAAAAATTGGAGTAAGCTATGATAAACCCTTTTTATTACGGTGGAGCTGTTAGCAGTGTTCATTTTTGCAATCGAATAGATGAAATTAAAGAACTTAAAATCGATGTAAATGCTGGGCTAAATACACTTATTTATGCTCCAAGAAGATTTGGTAAAACATCATTTGTATTAAAAACGATGGATGAGCTAAAAGATGAAAAAGTCAAATATGTTTTTTTGGATTTGATGTATCTTTCAACTCTTGATGAGTTTATCAATAAATATTTCAATGTCTTAGCCAAAAGCCTAGAAGAGCCAACCGATAAAATAGTAAACTTTTTCAAAAGTGTTTTAAATCTTCGTCCCAATATCAATGTAAATTTTGATACAACTGGAAATCCTAGTTTTTCCTTAGCACTAAACAATGAAGACAGAACAAAAGCTTTAGAAGATGTGCTAAATATCCCACTAGCCTTTGCAAAAGAGGGACAAAAAATAGTAGTGATATTTGATGAATTTCAAGAGATTGCAAACTTTGACCTTGAAGCGAAGATGAGAAGTGTCATCCAACATCATAGCGATAAAGTAAGCTATATATTTATGGGAAGTAAGAAATCTTTACTTCATGCGATGTTTTTAGACAAAAATAGACCATTTTACAAATCAGTAAAACACTTTAAAATCAAAGAGATAGGAAAAGAGTCATGGAGTGAGTTTATCACTTCAAAATTTCAAGCGACCAACAAAGAGATAGAGGAGATTTATATAAATAAAATTTTTGAGTTTACCAAAGGGTTTCCGTACTATACACAACAATTTGCCTATGAGCTATGGAATCAATGTGAGAGTATAGTGGATGATGAAAACTTCTCAAAAACTCTTAAAATCATCATAGAAAGAGAAGAAGACCTCTTTGGGGTAGAATGGGATAATCTCACGCCAAATCAAAAAAAAGCTTTAAAAATAGTCCTTGAAAAAGATGGCAAATCTCTTTATGATGAGCAATACTTAGCCAAATACCAAATCAAATCAGGCTCTTTTCAGACAGCACTAGGTGGACTTGTGCAAAAAGATATCATCGATAAAAATAGTGATGGGTATTATTTTGCTGATCCGTTGTTTGAGTTTTGGTGTAATAGGTAAATTGGGTAAAAATGAAACATAATTGTATGAGTTGAGATTTTTTACACTATAGATGTTATTTTTTTCAATAGGTGTTGTATGTAGTTGGAAGGACAGAATATGAAAAAATTGATTATAGGATTTGGTGGGGTTGGGCTAAACTTTTTACAAGGACAAAAAGAGTTATTGGGTGAGCACTTCGCTCTCGTTGCAATGTCGGATGATGCGAAGACATTAGAGTGTTGTAATGTTCAAAATAAGTTAAGCATAGAATCAGATTTTGAAGAACTAGATAAATATTTAATCATTGCAAAATCGATTGCTATATTAAATGGTCTTGGTGGAGGTAGCAGAAAATCATTGTTGCCTCTGATTTTATATATGAAAAAGAAATATGATTTAGAAATTCAAGTGATTTTAATCAAACCATTTAGTTGGGAGGCAAGATTAAAAAAAGAGCTTGCCGATGAAGTGATTTGCCAATTGGATCAAATTGGCATAAAATACAAAATTCATGACAATAATGAGCTGCTTGAAATTACACAAGATGGTATGCAAGTCCAAGAGGCTTTTAGGCAGATGGATAATAAAATTTGTGAGTATATTCTTGCCAATAAATGCTAAATTAATGTTATAAATCAAAATTCATGTTGTATATGCTTTGTATATTGCTATAAGGATGATGCCATGAATAGAGTATATTACAGACTACTTGCAAGAATTTTGCTCTATAAATTTAACAAGTACAGTTTTCAAGGAAGACAAAAAAAAGCTTTTAAAAAAAGGTTTATGCGTCCAGCTTTAAGAAGAGCGAATATGAAAGATTTTTGGTCTCTACATGAAGAGGTTAAAAACGGTTCCAATAAATATTTGAGACTCACGGGTTCTTGTGTAATGCCTAAATTAAAGAGATATCATGAGTGCAGCTAAGATTAAAAATATATGTGCAACACTTAGTGAAATTAATCAAAAAAAGGAGAATTTAAAATGGAAGAAATATATGTAGATTGGAGCGGTCCATATACTTATGAAGATGTAGTTAATTATAACGAGAATAAAATAGAAACTAAAAAATTTGCTGTTAAGCCGACAGATTTTGGTTTGTATCAAATATATGGCGCACATCCTATTTATGGAGATAATGTTTTAATATATATAGGGAAGACAGAACAAAAGTTTATGGAAAGACTCAACGGAAGAAGCGTAATTGAATATAATCAGGATAGAGATAATGTTCAAATTTATCTTGGTAAGATATATTATGATGATGCCTTACTTCATAATGATGCATTAGAAGATATAAGCAAAGCAGAATCATTATTGATTCACTATCATGCTCCAGCCAAAAATTCATCTAATATAAATTCATTAAAATTTGCAGATGAAAATTATAGAGTTATAAATTTAGGAACATTTAGAAGCTTATCTAAGGAAATTTCTACAACAGCATTCACAAAAGAACATAAAATTTATTCATTGATTGAATCTATAGCAGAAGAGCTAAAAGTGGAAAAAAGCGAAATATACAATGAGGAAGATGGTTATGGCTTTTTTATAAGTGATGATATCTGGTTTGGTTTAGAATATGAATTGTGGAATAGTAATACAACTCTTATTTTGGCATCAACAAAAAAAATCAATCAAAAATTCGAGCCTTATAAAATAATCGACAATGAAGAATGGTTTTATTTAAGTTTATATGGGGAGCAAAACATTATTATTCAAGAAATTAAAAAATATCAAAACAAAGCAACAAGTAATGCAAAATGATATTAATATAGATTTTGCAGATTATCAAACGATACTCTCACATAAAGGAAAAATTGATGGAGTTGTAGGTAGTTGCAAGGTCGAATATTTTATAAGTAGTTTGAGTGAGAACTTGAAACTTTCTCTTAAAAATGCAAAAGGTGTATTGATAGAATTTGAGCAACACAGTGATGCATCATCAACCATCATTTCATCATTGATGGAAGAACTTCACGATTTGATTGGCGAAGATACTGATGTTACATTTGGTGCAAAACAAAACGATACTATTGAAAAAGAGTCTATAAAATTTAAAATAATTGCTACGGGGATGGTTTAGTAAATGAAAATTCTCCATACTACAGACCTTCATTTTACTAAACACTGGTTTACTTGGATAGCTTCACAGCAAAATAACTATGATGTTTTTTGTATCACAGGGGATTTTTTAGAAAGTTCAAAAGATGAAACACTATTAGAGCAAATAGAGTGGATTAGTAGTTGGATGAAAAGCTTTAAAAAGCCACTTTTTGTATGTAGCGGAAATCATGACATCGAAGAGCTTGAAAACGAAGATTGGCTCAATCAGATACCCAATGTTTATAGTGATAATAGTATCAAAACCATAAATGGGATAAAGTTTGGTTGTGTTCCTTATATCGCTCCAGATTTTTTTGAGTTTGATGAGTGCGATATTCTTTTGTATCATCTGCCACCTGCTCAATCAAAAACAGCGATACATAATGAAACCAATGCAGATTGGGGAGACAAAGAGATAGCAAGATTTCTTCAAAAAAAGATTTTAAAACCAAAAGTTTTGTTGTGTGGGCATATGCA
>CAYQFC010000117.1:0-3815 GCA_964416585.1 uncultured Aliarcobacter sp. | reverse complement strand
GCTTTTCCAAAAAGTGTCGATACTGCTGTATTTTCTTTATTTGTTTTTACTGGTATTGCAATCATTTTATCTCCTTTGTTGCATTTTTATATGAAATTTTATATCCAAGATATATAACCACCGGCCATAAACTTAACCAAATTAATTCACTTAAATATTCCATTTTTTCTAACCTTTTAATAATTATGTGAATCTTTAGATTCAATCTCTTCTTTTGTAATTTTTACTTTATCCATACTGTACCAAGCATAAGTTATATATGCTAATACAAAGGGAACCATCAATGAAACATAACTCATAACCATAAGAGTATAGTGACTTCCTGAACTATTCATAATTGTTAAACTGCTTTGTAAATCAGTAGTTGAAGGATAGTAAGCTGTATTGTTTAATCCCACATTTAATAAAATCGCCATTACAGTTAATACAATTCCCACTCCACCCGTTTTAATGCAACAAGTTTTTTTAAATGTAATAGTTACAAATACAGCTATAATAACCATCAAGACACCAATTAAGAACATAACTAAAACAATGGGCATATCCATAAAGTTTTGAAAATACTTTAATCTTTCTATTTCTATAAAACTATTTTCGTTTATTGTATATCCATCTTTTGTAAGAATCCATAACATAAATCCTAAAAAGAAAAATAAAAATAAAATCATATTTATTTTGATTGAATTAACTGCTTTGATTCTTATTTTTTCATAATCTATATTATTTATAAAATATAAAGCTCCACTAATCTTTGCCAAAAATACAAGTGCAAAGCCCAATAAATAGTTATATGGATTAAGAAGTGCTTCAAGTCCTCTTAAAGAGTTTTGCCAATCTACAAAGTTGTTTGAATCAACTATAAATTCGCTTCCACTAAAAAAAGTACTAATTGCAACTCCTAATAAAAATGTTCCAATATTTCCATTTATTTTTAAAAACATTTCATATGTTTTTTGTCCTAAAAAATTGTTTGGTTTAGTTCTATATTCATAAGAAACAGCTTGAATAATAAAACAAAATAGAATGCTTAACCAAACCCAATAAGCACCACCAAAACTTGTAGCATAAAATAGTGGAAAGGCTGCAAATAAAGCACCACCAAATAAAACTAAAGTTGTAAAACCTAATTCCCATTTTCTTCCTATACTATTTATTAGCATAGTTTTTTCAGTCTCATTTTCACTTAATTTATCTATTAAAGTTTGCCCACCTTGAACAAACATAATAAATACAAAAAGTCCACCTAATAAAGATATTATTATCCACCAATATTGTTGAAGTGTTATAAGTTCTAAGTTTTCAAATCCCATATTAGTGACCTCCATTTGGACCAATTTTTATCTGTTTTGTCATAATTTTTATTTCTGCTATTAATAAAACAGTAAAAAGTATGGCAAAGATAAAAAAGCTAATCATTACATTTGTTGTTGCTATTTTTGTAGCTGCAATTCCAACAGGCATTAAGTCTTGAATAGCCCAAGGTTGTCTTCCTACTTCAGCAACTACCCATCCAGCTTCACTTGCAATATATCCTAAAGGAATACTAAAAAGTGCTGATTTTAAAACAATTGGATAGTTTAGAATCTCTTTTTTTGTTAATAAAAATAAAACTAAAGCAAACAGTATTGTAAACCAAGTTCCAAGTCCAACCATAATATGGAATGAATAAAATGTAATAGAAACAGGAGGAATAACATCTTCTTTATTTTTAATATGTCCATAACCAAAATATTTCATATTTTCATCAAGTAAAATTTTTGAATTATTTAATAATGATTCATTTGAAGTTTTTTTAGCCTCTTTATAAGATTCCAAAGCTTCAATGGCAATTTTACCTTTTTGCATTTTTTCTTCTACACTTAAAATTCCTCTTTCTTCATTTCCATAAACTAAATCTTTTATTCCAGGAACATAAGCATTTATATCATGGAAACTTAAAAATGATAAAGCATAAGGAATTGTAAAATCAAATAAAAATGTATTTTCATCATTTGTTATTGTTTTTTCTGGATTTAATAAACCAAAAGCTACAATTCCAACTTTCTCTTCTCCTTCGTATAAACCTTCCATTGCTGCAAGTTTCATAGGTTGTTTAAGAGCAACTTGATGAGCTGATTCATCTCCACTTAAAATCAAAAATATTGAAGTTATAAGTCCAAATGTAGCCCCAATAATCATAGATTTTTTAGCAAATAAAATATCTCTTTTTTTCAATAAATACCAAGCACTAACTCCTATAACAAAAAGTGAAGCTAAAACATAACCACTTCCAATAGTGTGTAAAAATTTACTAATAGCAACGGGAGAGAGTAATACATCCCAAAAATTATTCATCTCATTTCTAACCGTATCTGGATTAAATGTCATTCCAACTGGATATTGCATCCAACCATTTGCAACTAGTATCCATAAAGCAGATAGATTTGAACCAATGGCAACTAACCAAGTTGATAATAAGTGAAATCCTTTACTAACTTTTTCCCAACCAAAAAACATAACAGCAAAAAAAGTACTCTCCATAAAAAAGGCTAAAATTCCCTCAACTGCAAGTGGAGCTCCAAAAATATCTCCAACAAACCAAGAGTAATTTGCCCAGTTTGTACCAAATTCAAACTCCATTATTATTCCAGTTGCAACTCCTATTGCAAAGTTTATTGCAAATAAACCCATCCAAAATTTTGTAGTTTTTTTCCAAAACTCATCATTTGTTTTTACATAAATAGTTTCCATAATAGCAACAATGAATCCAAGTCCCAAAGTTAATGGAACAAAAATCCAATGATACATTGCTGTTAGTGCAAACTGAGCTCTGGACCAATCAACTAAATGCTCTTCCATTTCTCTTCCTTTTAATTTTCTTTTGTTAGATTTTTATATACAAAATCAACTTTCTCTTCATATGTCTTATATTCAGTTTTGATAGATTTATCATGGATAAAATAGTTAAGAAAAACTAATATAACTAATAATTTTATTAATATGATTTTCCATAATGTTTTTCCAATAGTCATATTTTTAAAACCGTTAAGATAAAAAGAGTAAATATTTTTAATATTCAACATAAAATCTCCTTTTGTTGACATATGTTCAAAATGATAACACTTTAATGAACATATGTCAATAAAAAATCAAGAAAATTATGATATTATTTCAAACAAGGATAAAAATGGGTAGAGATAAAAATAAAAGAAATTTAATATATAAACCGGCATTTAAAGATTTTATACCAGAAAATAAACCATTTACTGGTGTTACTGTGTTGTTAGATGAAGAGATGGAAGCTATTTATTTAATGGATGTTTTAAATTTATATCAAGAAGAAGCAGCTATTAGTATGGAAGTTTCAAGACCAACTTTTACAAGAATTCTAAAAAATGCTAGACAAAAATTAACAAGAGCTTTAGTTTATGGAAATAAGATTTCTATTCAAGATGACAATTTAGGTTATATTGTAGCTTTATGTTCTTCAAGTTTAGAAAATTTTGAATCAATTTTAGCAACTGATAAATATGTATTGATTTATAAAATCCAAAATAATGAAATTAAATTATTGGATAGTTTTGAGAATGAAGTCTTTTCCAAAAAATTAAAACCTGCTATTGTTTTACCACAAATATTAATGAAATATAAAGTAAATATATTTTTATCTACAAGAATAGGGGAGGGATTAAAAAATTCACTCTTTGCAAAAGGGATACAAGCTATTGAGAAACAAATTGATAAAAAAGAGGATTTGATAAATTTAGTTTAGTTTTTTAATTCAAAAGAAGTAGAAAAAATCTACTTCTTTAAAATCATACCTTCTGATATAAAAA
>CAYQFC010000116.1:0-3830 GCA_964416585.1 uncultured Aliarcobacter sp. | reverse complement strand
CCTTCACTAAATCTTCTTCCTTCGCTTAATCTTCCTGTAAACTCATCTACAATTATTATTTGATCATCTTTTACAACATAATCTACATCTTTTTGGAAAATATAGTTTGCTTTTAAAGCTTGATCAAGTGAGTGAGAAAGCATTGCATTTTCAATTGAATATAGATTTTCAACTTCAAATAAAAGTTCAGCTCGTTCGTGTCCTTGTTCTGTTAGTGTAACTGAACGATTTTTTTCATCTATAATATAATCTCCAGTTGTTGTAGGTTTTTCAGCTGGATTTTTTGGCTCAATTAATTCTCCACGAACAAGTTTTAAAGCTATTTCATTTGCTTTCACATAGTTTGAATTTTTATGATTTGTTGGACCAGATATGATTAATGGAGTTCTAGCTTCATCAATTAAGATTGAATCCACTTCATCTACAATAACAAAATTATGACCTCTTTGAACTTTATCATTTAAATCATAAACCATATTATCTCTTAGATAATCAAATCCCAAAGAGCTATTTGTAGCATATGTAATATCGCAAGAGTATTGTTCTCTTCTTTCTTTGTCATCTCTTATTGAATCAGTCAATGCTCCAACACTAAATCCCAAAAATTCATAAAGAGGTCTTAGTTCATTTGCATCTCTTTGTGCAAGATAGTCATTTACAGTTACAACATGAACACCTTTGCCAGTTAGTGCATTTAAACAAACAGCAATAGCTCCAACAAGAGTTTTTCCTTCTCCTGTTTTCATCTCTGCAATTCTTCCTTCATTTAAAACCATTGCACCAATTAGCTGAACATCATAAGGTCTCATATTTAAAGCTCTTTTACTAGCTTCTCTAGTAATTGCAAAAGAGTCATTTAAAACATTATCTAGTGTCTTTTCTTCGTTTTGTACAGCAGTTTTTAACTTATTAAATTCACTTATTAGTTCATCATCACTTAGCTCTTGATATTTTTTCTCTAAAAGAGTTATATCATTTGCTCTTTTTCTATATTTTTTTACTACTCTATCATTTCTTGTACCAAAAACTTTTGAAAAAACATTTAACATAAAATTAGTTCCTTTTCGTTATAATCCGCAAGATTATATATAAAAAAAGGTTAAAAATGTTTTATAGAGTTTTTTTTACTATATGTTTTTTTGCATTATCTTTTTTAAATGCAAATGATATTAAAAATTTAGATAGTTTTTTTGGGAATTTTAAGCAGACAATTACTTCTGATTCAAAAAGTGTTATTGAATACAATGGAAAAGTTTTTATTAAAAAAAGTGGAAAAATTTTATGGCAATATGAGACACCAATTAAAAAGAATGTATATATCGATAATACTATGGCAATAGTTGATGAACCTGAGCTTGAACAAGCAATTTTTACAAAACTTGATAATGAGATAAATATTATAAAACTTCTGAATGAAGCAAAAAAAATAGATAATGAAAACTATGTTTCAACTATAAATGGAATAAAATATAGCATAAAAGTTCAAGATAATAAAATCTCAAAAATAACATATAAAGATGAGTTAGATAATCTTGTAAATATAAATTTTTTAAATATTGTTCAAAATGGTGATATTTCAGATGAGATTTTTAAATTTATAATTCCTAGTCATTATGATGTAATTAGAAAGTAGTTTAAGAAAAAATAGCTATAATTTCGGCTTAGGTAAACAAGACAATAGCTTGAAATTTCAAGAGGAAAGTCCGGGCTGCTGTGAAGTGTGGTTCCATTTAAATAATGGCTAGAGTAATCTAAGGGATAGTGCAACAGAAAGTAAACAGCCAATTTTATTGGTGATGGTGAAACGGTAAGGTAAGAGCTTACCAGTGTTTTGAGCAATCTTAATAGCTTTGTAAACCCAACCTGCAGCAAGAAGATCTGGTATTTGCTTCACATTTTTTGGTCTTCGCAAGAGAGTTTTAGTGATTTAACTCCTAGATAAATTATTGTCCTTGACAAAACGCGGCTTACTGTTTACCTATTTATAAAACTTATCAATAATCTTTTTTTCAAGCTCTTCAACACTATTTAAAGCATTTTTATCATAGTTTGAAAATCCCCAATTTACTAAAATTCCATCAATTCCAGCATTAAAAGCCGCCATAATATCCTTATTTGAATCTCCTACAAGTTGAGCATTTTGTTTTTTTATACTATATTTATCTAGTAGGGCATTTACCATATCTGGATTTGGTTTTGGTTTTTCTACATCGTTGTAGCCTAAAATTGTTGAGAAATAGCTATTTATCTCAAGATGATTTAACATTTTTCTAGCATAATCTGAATTTGCATTTGTTGCTATGCAAAATTTGAAATCACTTTTGAAATTATCTAAAAGTTTTTTTATTCCATCGTAAATATGAAGATCAACTAAGCAGTTTTTACTATAAAAATCTTCAAATAACTCTTTAATTTGTGGTGTAAAATCTTTTTCATTATAGAAAAATTCTGCACTATTTATATTTATATCATTTATATTTTCTAGTATGAAATCTTTTTCTAAAGTTTCAAGACCTAAGTTTTCTCTTACATAATTAACAGTATTTGCAATAGCAAAACCGCTATTTATAAGTGTTCCATCCATATCAAAAATAATCATATTCATAAAATTTGCCTTTTAATTTAAAAGCTATATTATATAGTTTTAAAATTAGTAAGAATTTAATCTAAATAGGACAAATTTTATCTTATTTTAATATTACTTGGTTTATAATTACATTTATAGGATATATGTATTAAATCCTCCTACTACTAAATACAATTTTTAATAGTATCCTATACTTTTTTTGAAATGAATTTTTATATGGGCTTTACAGTTTTTCCCTCTGTAAAGCCTTTTTTTATGCCAAAAGCATTATAATACGGCTTTTATCGAAATATTTTACTAATAAAATTAATCAAGTTTGGAATAAAATTGGAAACAGTAAGTTTAATATCTATTATTACAATTGCTCTTTTAGGCTCATTTGGACACTGCATTGGAATGTGTGGTGGAATTGTTGTAGCATATTCAAGTACAAAGATAAAAAGTAACTATACAAAAACAACTCAAAGCATAGCTCATCTTTTATACTCTTTTGGAAGAGTTACAACTTATACTTTTTTGGGAGCTATTTTTGGATTTTTGGGAAAAATGTTTAGCTTTTCAAACCTTACAAGTGGAATTTTGCTATTAATTGCTGGGGTTTCTATGGTTTTGGTTGGCTTTTCACTTTTGGGAAAAATTAAGTTTTTATTAATTTTGGAGCAAACTTGTTCAAAATCCAATTTTTATCAAAAAAGTTTTAAAAAACTTTTAGGTAGAGACTCTTTTTTTAGTTTCTATTTCTTAGGTCTTTTAAACGGACTTTTACCTTGTGGATTTGTATATACTTTTGCAATAATAGCAACATCTACTGGAAGTATATATTATGGGGCTTTGGTGATGTTTATTTTTGGAATTTGTACAATTCCTGCACTATTTTTCTTGGGCTTTTTTATAGGAATTTTTAGGCAATCAAATTTGAGAGATATATTTATAAAAATAGCTTCTATTTTGCTTATTTTATTTGGAATTTATACTGTATATAAAGCTTATGTCTTTATAAAAAGTCCAAATAATACAGCAAATCATCATATGATGAAACACTAAATTTAAAGAAAGGAGAAGTAAATGAAAAGAGCAAAAAACTACTTTAGCTTTTTTGGTATTTTAATATCAACATGTTTTGAAAAGTTACAAATATTTTATTCAAAACTATTTGAATATTTGAAAAATTTACCAAATATACAGATGAAGCTTTTAAATGTAGAGCTAAAACCAATAAAAATAAATTTAATAAATAATAATT